>CAZXHP010000341.1:0-2513 GCA_964639655.1 uncultured Mariniphaga sp. | reverse complement strand
AGTGGTACCTTTCACTACAACCGAAACGCCCGGCAGCGGCTGGCCCCCGGTATCCGTTACTGTACCGGAAACAGTCCGAACCTGCGGCTGACCCGTATCCACGGGCCTTTTGTTAATGGCCAACGTCTCTCTCGGAGCAAGTACCACTACTTTATCTCTCACCTCATACGTCATACCTGTAGATTTCAGGCATTGATCGAGAATTTGCTCCACCGTCGATTCCTGAAATTCGCAACTGATATTCCCTAACCTTTCAACGTCGTCCACGTTATAAACAAAGGTGAACTCACTCTGTTGTTTTATTCGCGAAAACAGTTCCGTAAAACCGGCATTCTCCAGTTTCAGGCTCAGGCGGGTATTCTGCGAGTAGGTACTTGCGGAAACCTGCATCAGGGTTAGAAAAATGAGTGCAAACAGCAATCGCATAATCATTAAAAGTTTACGAAACCTCCTTCGGAAAGGAGTTGTTTCTCCAGTTCGTAATTTTTCCATAAATTTACAGCGTTTAAATTTAACAATAACATTTCTGCTCAAACAGAAATGGGTTTATTTTTACAAGCTAAGCGGAAAATATGTAGGGTATTTTCCGCTTTTATTTTCCTTTCAGTACCGTTACCTTGTTGTTCTCTATTTTAAACTTCACTTTTTTTGTCAGTTCCAATATCCCAAATACCCGGTTAAATTCGGTGTACCTGGCCATATCTACCGAAAACCGCAAATCTTTCAGATGCTCGTTTGCGTAGTCGATTTCCACATCGTACCATCTCGCGAGGTTTGAAAGAATCTCCTCCAGCGAATTATTTTCAAAATAAATCCTGCCGTTTTTCCAGGCTGTATATTGCTCTACATTCACTTCGCCCACCTGAGTTCCCAGCTCCGAAACAACGGCCTGCTGACCCGGTTTCAGGCGAAAAATTTCATCCGACTGCTTTTGGGTAACAACCACTTCCCCATTCACCAAAGTAGCCGCCATACTGTTTTCATCGTTATAAGCCCTTACATTAAATGATGTACCCGTAACATGGATATCCATTTCGCCGGTATGTACAATAAACGGCAGCGCTTTATTTTCAGCCACTTCAAAATAGGCCTCTCCGGTAAGCTGCAGCTCCCTGGTTTCCCCCGAAAAAACCACCGGAAACCGAATGGATGTTTCTGAATTCAGCCACACTTTTGTCCCGTCGGACAAAACAAGCTGGTACTCTCCTCCCCTCGGTATTTCAATGGAATTGTATTCCACCTTCCGTGAACTTGCTTTGACACTCCCGGATTGGTAAACGACTTCTTTTTTATCGTTATTGATTACGGCTCCGTTTTCAGTGGCTATCATGGTTTCTTCTTTTTCGAGATCGATCAGCGTACCGTCGGCCAGTTGAAGGATCGCTTTGCTGGAACCCGGTTGAATCAGTGATTCTGAAACCACCGGATCGACCACCTGGGGTTTATCATTCAGAAATAAAAAGTAGATTCCGAATAAAAAGGGAATAAGGACAGCTGCCACGCGAAGTGCCGTTTTTAGAATACGCCTGGATTGTTTTCGTGTGGCCCGGGTAAATCTGCGGAAGGCTTTATCGCTGTTGAAGCCGGAAAGTTCGTTCAAGCTGGCGGTAACCTTTGTATCATCTTTTAATGATTCATAAAGTTCCCGGTTCGCCGTACTTTCCTGCAGCCAGTTGTCGAGAATCCGCCTTTCCTCCGAAGTAAGCGACCGCTGTTTTTCTGCAATCAACAGCCTCGTAATTTGTTCTGTTTTTTTAAAATCGATCATAAATCCGTTTAACCATTTTCTTTCTCCACCAAATTTCGGTGAAGTATGCAAATCAGTGATTAAACACATCAGGTTGAAAGGTGGGTGATAGCAAGGTGATTTTTTTTTAAAATAAAAACGACTTCAGCTGCTCCAGTTCGTCACGTAAAAACCGATAGGCTTTCTTTTTTAATGTTTTTAAAGTATTTACCGAAATGCCCAGAGATTGGGCTATTTCCTTGTTGCCGAGCCCTTTCATGCTTAACAGAATTATTTTCCGGCGTTCGGGCAAAAGTTTGTTAATGGCCACATGTATTTGTCTGACGTATTCTTCTTCGATAATCACCCGCTCGATGGAACTTTCTTCCATCTCCGGTAAATATGCAGCCTGGTCGCCGTCCATCCCGTCGCCGGTAAATTTGGCACGGTAACGCAAAGCGTTCAGGCTGGCATTCCGCACAGACTGGTATAAAAACGCTGTCAATGCTTTCAGGGAATCAAACCGGACATCGCTTTTCCATAATCGCAGGAAAACATCCTGCACCACATCTTCAGCCTCCTGTTTGTCCTTCAAAAACCTGTTTGAAAAATGGCAAAGCGATGGATAATAATTATCGAATAAGTATTGAAAACCATCCTTGTTTTTCAGATTGATTTGACGGACTATTTTATCGGCTGGCAAGTTCACTTTTTATCGAATTTCATAGCGAAAACACAGTTCGACAAAGCTAAACTTATTCACGATAAAACACAAATTTGTAAAATA
>CAZXHP010000340.1:0-2550 GCA_964639655.1 uncultured Mariniphaga sp. | reverse complement strand
CAGGTAAATGCACGGGCTTATGTGGCGCGCTTCAACTTCACCGGCGCCGACCAGGAGAAAAAATGCGGCGTACTTTCAGGCGGAGAACGCAACCGACTGCACCTGGCGCTGGCACTAAAATCGGAAGGAAACGTGCTGCTGCTCGACGAACCGACCAACGACATCGACGTGAACACGTTGCGTGCGCTGGAAGAGGGTTTGGAGAACTTTGCAGGCTGTGCCGTGGTTATTTCGCACGACCGCTGGTTTCTCGATCGCATTGCTACCCACATTCTGGCATTCGAAGGCGATTCGCAGGCTTACTTTTTCGAAGGGTCGTTTACCGAATACGAGGAAAACCGCAGAAAACGACTGGGAGATGCCACACCCAAAAGGTTCAAATACAAAAAACTGCAGTAATTCACGGGATAAAAGATTAATGTCAGATTTTGAAGATACGAAGGTCGATGTGATAGTTGTTGGCGCCGGACCTGCCGGTTTGCTTGCTGCCGGACGTGCTGCAGAAAACGGGGCCCGGGTGCTGGTGCTGGAAAAAATGCGGTCAGAAGGACGAAAATTGCTGATTACCGGCAAAGGCCGCTGCAACATTACCAACGACGCCACACCCGCCGAATTTATCAAACATGTGTTTCCCGATGGCCGGTTTCTGCGCAACGCCTTTTCGCAGTTTTATTCCAAAGACATCATTAGTCTGCTGGAAAAATATGGTGTAGAATCCACCCTTGAACGCGGAGGCCGCTACTTCCCGGCCAGCAACAAATCGCTGGATGTGCTGCGGGCGTTGTTAAAATGGGTGAAGGAACTGAACGTTGAAATTCATTGCCGCCAGCGGGTTGAAAAACTTTTAACCGAAAACGGTGCGGTGCAGGGTGTTCAATCAAACGGAGTTGTTTTTCATGCCGAAAAAGTGATACTGGCAACAGGCGGAAAATCGTATCCTGCAACTGGTTCCACCGGCGATGGGTACGAACTGGCCCAAAGCGTGGGACACACCATTGAAAAACCCATTCCGGCGCTGGTGCCCCTGGAAACCAGAGGAAACCTGGCACAAAACCTTCAGGGTTTAAACCTGAAAAACGTGAAAGCAGTGGTGTGGGTAAACGGCAAAAAAGCGGGCGAAGCATTTGGCGAAATGCTGTTCACACACTTCGGTTTATCGGGCCCCATCATTCTCACGCTAAGCCGGATTGTTGTGGCCGCGCTTCAAAACAAAGATAAAGTGGAAATTTCTGTCGATTTAAAACCTGCCCTCGACGAACAGAAGCTGGACAACCGGCTGCTGCGCGATTTAAACGAACACGGAAAAAAACAACTCGCCAATATTTTTCGCAACTGGCTTCCGGCCTCCATGATTCCGGTATTTATTGAAGAACTGAAACTGGACCCGGAAAAAGAATGTCACCAGGTAACTTCAAATGAGCGAAAACAGATCAGAAATATGATGAAAAATCTGAAGTTTGAAGTAGCCAAATACCGTTCGTTTAAAGAGGCCATAATAACAGCGGGCGGAATTCCCCCCAAAGAAATAACGCCAAAAACCATGGAGTCGCGACTGGTAAAAGGTTTGTATTTTGCCGGCGAAATCATCGACCTCGATGCCGAAACCGGCGGTTACAATCTGCAAATTGCCTGGTCAACCGGCTGGCTGGCGGGGAATTCTGTTTGTGCAAAATGAGTAAATACAAAACTTTACAGGCTAAAAGACATTGAATATTTTCAAAAGAGAATTACATCTTCTGCGTAAAAAAACAACTATAAACCCGCCAAATTACCGACAAAACAACCATTTTACATTTATTCCAGTATTCGATTTTTTAGATCCATTCTTTCGTGTAAAATTCTTGTAATTTCAACATGATCGGAATCCATTCTCCTGAAAAAAATGATGTGTCGGTTGATGTGAAGTCCCATCAGGTCCGGAATCACCTTAAAGTATTTTTTGCCCAATTCAGAGTTAGCCGCGATTCTCCTGCAAGCATTTAATAATTCATTGTAATATTTGTTTGCCTGCTTTTCTGACCATTTTTCAAAGGTGTAATCCCATATTTGAGTTAAATCACTAACGGCTTTGTTTGTAAAATATAAATCAGCCATTTAGTCGTTTTTTTGCCTTTAGTGATTCAAGATGCTTTTTGGGATCAAAATCATAAGCAATTCCACTGTCTATTCCTTCCTGAATGGCATTCTTCAATGTAGCCATTTTACTTTCTTCTTCCTCTAAAAGACGTAAGCCGGCACGGATTACTTCGCTCACATTTTTATACCGTCCTTTTGCAATACTCTCCTGAATAAAAGTATCGAAATAGCCTCCCAGTGATATCGATGTATTCTTATTCATCTTTACAATTTTTTCTTCAAAAATACCAATTTTTGGTATCAATTTCAAATCCTGAAATAGCTAATTTTTAACAATTTTTCTTCTCACTTTTTCATCCCCAATTTCTATTTCTATCAAATAAACTCCTGGTTTCAGATTGCCGACGTAGATGCGATTGCCACTTGTTACATACGATTTTACAAGTTTTAAATAAAAAACACCTGTTTCCAAAT
>CAZXHP010000339.1:0-2594 GCA_964639655.1 uncultured Mariniphaga sp. | reverse complement strand
GATGTGGTTTTTGAAGCGCTTCGGCAAAAATGAAATCGAAGTCATTAATGAAAATGAAGAATATCTTTCCATTCAGGAATACCTCAAAAAAGAGCTGGAAAACATAGAAAACGGAACAGCGGAATTTATAAGTTTCAATCAACTCGACGAAGAACTTGAATCGACCATCCGGAAATATGAAGATTAAGTTTTGGAATTTACTAAATTTGAAAATAACCCGTTATAGCATAAAACAAGATATTTTACAATACGCTGTTACAATATCGACAAAGACACCCGTTCCACATTTTTACCGGAATCAAGCGTGGAATTAAAATGAGGCTTTTATTTTTATGATTAAATGCATAAAATGTTTTACATGGAAATTCTATAAGTATGAAATAATTTTATCCATTCTTTCAGAAACATCCTTCAGTCTCAATCTGTCTCCTCCTTCAACTTCTGCAGTCAGCCAACCTCCCTGATGATTAATTTTGCTAACAGCTTTCATAACCACAGGCCAGTTATTATCACCTTCTAAAAGATTTATTTTAAAACCTTCCCACAGACCTTTTTCATTCATTAGTTTTCGGCTGTATTCTTTTATGTGAAGTTTCATAATTCGTGAATTGAGTGTTTCAATCCAATGCTCCGGCCAGCCGTAGCGTAAAACATTGCCAATGTCGAAATACCAGCCGATGAGTGGATGATTAATTTCATCGACAAACCGTTTTGCTTCCATTGGACTTATCAGAAAATTATTCCACACATTTTCAAGTCCAATTTGCATCCCGGTTTTTTCAGCGTAAGGAATTAACTCACGGATGGTGTTCATTGCAGTGTTATATGCTTGTTCGTAAGGTACTTCCTCATTTACTACTCCTGGAACAACCAATACAGTATCTCCCCCAAATTCTTTCACTTCCAGCAATGATTCAGCTACTGACTGAATGATTTCTTTCCTGACTTCTGGATCCGGAGAAGAAAGAGGTATCCGCCAATGGTCTTTGTTTACAACGCTGGGAAGCTCGATTCCGGATTTTTCTTTTGCAGTTAAAATTTCTGATTTGCTGAATTCAGTTGGACTGTTTAATTCGATTCCATCAAATCCTAAATCCTTAACCAGTTTAAATTTATCTGTAAGAGATAAATCTTCTTTAATCATTCCAAAACCTAATCCTTTTTTCAGCGTTATTTTTTCCGGAGATTTATTTTGCATTACTGATGCAGAAACAGATGTGGCTGATACCATTGATGCTCCTACCATAAGCGTAGCAGATCTTATAAAGTTTTTCCTGTTCATAATATCATTATTTAAATTTTGTAATCCCGGGTACAGCAATCGGAATGTCGTATTTTGTATTCCAGGTGATATTACCCGGGAATAGTTCCTCCATTGAAGTAAGTGCCTGTTCGTAGGTAATAGTTTGTCCTGTATAGGCAGCCATTCTGGCAGTCAAAGCCAATAAATTGGAACGAGTCATCCATTCGCCATCATTAATCGGATTATTTGATCTGATGGATGCAAAGAGTTCATCATGCTCCTGCTGATACATACTTCTTACTTCTGTTTGTTGATAAGATTCTGCTTCTGTAAATTTCGTCACATCGTCGTATTTCCATGGATTTTTACCTGTTATTTCATGACGGCCAGTACGGGCATCTACAATACATCTTCCGTCAACACCTGTTAATGATACATCATAAGAAGGTGTTGTTCCTGATTGTTGACGGCAAAAAAAGTAAGCTTTTGTGCCATTTGCATATTCATAGGTTATGCCAAAGTGATCGTACACATTGCCAAATTTTGGATTTGTTCTTTTTTGTCTGCCCCCTGTGCCACTAATTCTTACAGGAGCTTTGTCGCCCATTGCCCACGACAGCATGTCAATGCTGTGGATAGCCTGCTCAACAATGTGATCACCTGAAAGCCAATTGTAATAAAGCCAGTTTTGTAATTGATACTCCATATCAGTCCAACCTTTTTGACGTTCTTTAAACCACAATTCACCTGTGTTGTAAGTTGCTTCAGCAGATACAATCTGACCTATTTGACCATTGAGTATACGCCCAAAAGTTTCTCTTTTTGGATTGTGATATCTCCAGCAGAATCCGGAAACCAGAGATAGATTTTTTTCCCTTGCTTCTCTTGCAACACGCATCACTCTGCGTAACCCGGGAGCATCAACAGCAAACGGTTTTTCGCAAAAAATGTGTTTCCCGGCTTTGACTGCTGCCTCAAGATGTGAAGGACGAAAAGCCGGTGGAGCTGCTAGCAAAACAACATCCACATCAGAATCAATGAGCTTTTGAAAGGAGTCCAGTCCAACAAATTTTTTGTTGTCAGCAACTTGAACTTTTTCGCCAAATTTCTTTTTAATTTTTGTTAAGGACGTTTCGATTCGGTCAGAAAAGGCATCTGACATGGCTGTGAGTACCACATTGGGATCTGCATTAAGTGCTTCTTCCGCTGCACCGGTTCCACGACCTCCACATCCAATAAGCCCAACCTTTAGTGTATTGCTGTTTGATGCCCAAACAGACCCGGTAGAAATCATTGTTCCTACTGTTGCTAATCCTGCAACTTTTGTAAATTTTCTTCTTGACAGTTCCAT
>CAZXHP010000338.1:0-2627 GCA_964639655.1 uncultured Mariniphaga sp. | reverse complement strand
AATACAACCAATTGAATATGAAGTATTTATAAAATTAAGTTGACGGCAATGGGGTTAGGGGGACTGGGAGCAATGAAAAATTATCAACAAGAAATTAAATGTTCTAAATCCCCCTTAAATTCCCCTTCCGAAGGAATCACTACGTGGCTTTGGAATTCATAAATCGTTTTCCATAGCAAAATAGCATCCAAGGGGGATGTGTTCTGAACAACTTTATTGCGAAATATCGGTGCTTTTGTTCCTTTTAATTGAATAAATGACACTCAACCAAATCACCATCAATCTCTATAAATCACAAAAAATCTCTACAAATATCAATCTTTCATTCATGCATACAATCATTTACGTATTCACGCATTTATCAATTCCGGTTTCGCTACCCTCAATCTCCTTCAATCTCCACAAATCACCGCTCTCCTTTCTCACTTCCTGAAAAAAACCACAAACAACTCCAAAAAATCTTCGCCCAGTTTTCCGCGGAGAAGCTTTAAAATGCGGTGCACCTGTTTTTTTACGGTGTCAGACTTGCAATGGAGCAATTCCCCGATTTCGTTGTAGGTTAAACCGCTGTTGAACTTCAGAAAAAGCAATTCCCGTTTTTTGGAATCGAGATTTTTTAATTCACTTTTGAGCAATCCGGTGTGCTCTTCCAAATCTTCCAGTTCTGCTTCCTCCAGCGGAAATTTAAGTTCGAATTGTGCCACAAAATCATCGTAATGAGAAAAACGGTGCTTTTCTTTCAGTTTTCTTACTATAATACGCTTCAGGGTTTTGTACAGATAAAACTCCAGCGATTCCGGTTTACGCAACCGGCTGCCGTAATTGTACACATCGAGAAAAGTATCCTGAATGGCATCCTCCACCAGGGCGCGGTGCGGGGTAATTTTCAACCCGTATGCAAAAAGGGCATCCACAAACTCGCTGTAGATGGTTTCAAACGCCCGGCGATCGCCCGTTCGGAATTTCTCCCAGATAAGGTCCCAATATTCTTTTTCGTCGGTTCGGTCCACGTTATAGCTTAGCTTTTATCTGTTTTTTCAATCAGCGGCTAATGTAACAATTTTGGTATAAGCAATCCCGGTTTCTTTCATTATTTTTGTGCCGGCTTTGGAAATATAACTATTATTACAAAAATTTTTGCATGGCTGAAGAAATGACAAAAACAGACAGAAAAACAATCCTTGTTGTGGAGGATGATGAAACAAGTTTTATGCTGTTGAGCGTATTTCTTTCACAAGGAAATTACAAATTACTTTATGCTGCAAACGGCCAGATAGCTGTGGACTTGTTTCGCGAAAACCGGGATATCGATTTAATCCTGATGGACCTTAAAATGCCGGTGGTGGACGGATACATAGCCACCCTAAAAATCAGGGAGATGGATAAAAAAATACCGATTATTGCCCAAACCGCCTATGCCCTGGCAGGCGACAGTAAAAAAGCGATGGATGCCGGATGTACCGATTACATCACCAAACCCATTAAAAAGGAAATTCTTTTATCAAAAGTAGAAAGATTGTTAAATAATTAAGTTGTATCGTATGAAAACAAAAATGCTTTTCAGCCTCCTGCTGATACTCCCGGCACTGGCAGTTTTTAGCCAGGAATCGTACCGGCCCGGACTGTTTTTCCGGGAAGACTGGAAAGAATCACCGCCCGAAATTCCGCTTTCGCAGAACCATGTGAATAACCCGGATTTGCTGGTTCAACTTTATGGCGCCGGCAAAGACAGCCTGAAAAAAAGCAACCATGAAAAACCGGTTGACGACCCGTTTTACGTGTGGTCGGGCCTTTGTTTGGAAAACTGGCTGGTTGCACTGAAGCATAAAGAATACAATGTGGATTTAACAGGTTTTGCCAAAATCAGGTGGCGTTCGAAACAGGCCGGATTGAGGGAGTTGAGGATTGCTTTAAAACTTGCTGACGGATCGTGGCTGGTTAGCAATCTTTCCGACGGCCCCTCGAAAGACTGGCGCATCAAAGAATTCAACATTCAGGACATCAACTGGTATAAATTGGATATCAGCCGCGTAACTGAAATTGGTCCGGCTTCCAATCCCGATCTATCCAATGTGGAGGAAATTGGTTTTACCGATCTCATGCCCGGCGGTAAATCAGCATCCTGTTCCCGCCTTGATTGGATAGAAGTGGACGGCAGGCCGGTGAAACGGTAAGAATTTGATGGAAACTGCTTCGGTTAGCATTATAAAAAAAGAACTCAAAACACTTCCTCCCGATGTGCTTCAGGAACTGGTAGTTCGTTTGGCAAAATATAAAAAGGAGAACAAAGAACTGCTTAGCTATCTGCTTTTTGAAAACCAAAACGAGCAGGCTTATATTAGATCGGTTAAAGAAGAAATGGATGAACAGTTTACCCGTTTAAACCGGATCAGTTTATATCTGGCGAAAAAAACACTCCGGAAAGTTTTACGAACCATGAACAAATACATCCGCTTTTCGGGTTCAAAAGAGACTGAAATTGAACTGCGCCTCTATTTCTGCGAAAAAATGAGAGCAATGGGTTACCGTCTGAAAAACAACCGTGTACTCTTCAATATGTACCAACGCCAAGTCCAGCTTATTCGCACTGCCCATTCCAAACTTCATGAAGATTTGCAGTACGATTA
>CAZXHP010000337.1:1238-2658 GCA_964639655.1 uncultured Mariniphaga sp. | reverse complement strand
ATCACCGGCGGTTCCAGTTCTCCTTTGGTGGCATCGAGGGCAGCGGCAGCCTGCGACAAATTTCCCTGAGTAACCTGGTAGCCCGCTTCATAAAAAAGAGTGTCCAGGCTGCCGTCCATCGTATCTTCCAGCTTTTCAATCTGTTTTTTTACCAATTCTTTTGCCTGAGCATTTAGCTGCGCCGGAAGGTTTTCCTTGTTTTTAATGGCTTTCAATCCGTCGATGACACTTAAATTTACAAACCCTGTGGAATTCCCGGTGGCATTTTCATACAACGGAAAAGCTTCCCGCAACGCATAAATTTCTTCGTGCAGGTTATTTTCATGAAGATGGCGTTCCAACTGGTATCCCAGAAGCGCCTCCAGTTGTTGTCCCTGCCGGATTCCGTCCAAAAGGAACTTACTTTTTTGAATACGATCGGAAGTCAGGTTGATGGTAAACGGATTGCTTTCCACTTCCTGTTCGTGCGCCAGAAAAGAGTTTTTAAAAACCGAAGAAGCAACCGCCTGCGCAGCGCCGGGAGTGTGAATAATTCCTCCTGCTTCGCGGTAAATGTCGGTGAGAGATTCCGGATTTACCGGGGTGGCGTCTTTTTCCAGGTCCTCGACCCAGCCGTACGCGCCAAAATAGATGCCCTTTTCATGTTTGGGATTGGCCCGCATTTTATCGATCCGGCGCGCGGTCAAAGAAGTAATCCACGCATCCAGCCGGTAACTGTTCAAATCGACCGCCTCGCCAATGGCTTTCATTTGCACTTCTATCCGGTCTTTTTCTTCCGGAATGGCCTGAATGCTTTTTATAATTTCCTCTCCCAGTTCGATAAATTCGTTTTTAATCTCGGTGAATTTTGTTTCGTTCAGCAGCGTAAAAAGCGACGTTCCGGGCGTTACACTTTCATTCGCTTTTACCCTTACTTTTTTAATTATTCCGTCGAAAGGAGCTGTTACCGGTATATTTTTTGAATTCGATCCCAGAGCAGAGACAACAACGTCACCTTTTGCCACAGCAGCACCTTCTGGCTTTTCAATGGCTGAAACTTTAAAACTTTGGGAACCTGCCGAATCTGAAACAGTCGGGTCGAACACAATTTCGCGGAAATACAACTGGCTGGCATTGATGTAACTTCGTACAAAAAGGTCGGTAAACAGGCTCAGGTCTCCCCGGTACTGAACCAGTTCGTTCTCCTTTTGCTCACGCAGTGCATTTAAAAATTCCTGAAAATTATCGAGATTCTCTTCGGCAAAAGAAAAATTAGCATTACCGAAATCTCCTTCTGTCAACTTGTTCCCCTGGTGGTCCGTCACAACCGGGTTCCCATTTTCAAAAGCAACGAGGTTAGCATTTCCATCCAAAAAACTCAGAACGGGCGAGCGGAGAAACTGGTCGGTTTCTTTGGAAAGTTCATCGCCGTTCAACCCAA
>CAZXHP010000337.1:0-1138 GCA_964639655.1 uncultured Mariniphaga sp. | reverse complement strand
AAGCATAAAAAGCGGCTGCGCGCCCAGCGCAAACCAGGTGGCTTTTTGAATCAGTTCGTTTAGCGCAGGCGGTGTTTTTTCAGCATGTTGAATGTGTTTTAAATGGTCCGATTCAAATCCCAGGATTTTGCCGAGGTATTTGCCATTTGTCTCGAAATGGATGTCGGGAGCAGCAGCGTTGCCAACTGCTTCCAGACTTAATCCCTCAACGGCATATTCAAAACTGTCGCCCGCCTCAAATTCATCTTTAGCCGAATGCCCGCTTTTGGCATTTTCGGTGTTGTTGGTGGGGGTTCCGTAATTCAGAAACGAAAAACCTTCTGTGTATTGGTGGTTGTCGAACAAATCGGCGAGGCCTTTGGCCGGAACAACGGGGTCTTTGTCGTAACGGAACCCGCTGACAATTACTTTTTCAAACTTTGTATCCTTCTGATTAATTTTGATTTTTATGCCCATTCCGGCCTTTATTGCCCGGTTAAAATCCTGCAGCCATTCGTCGCCTTCGCCCAAAACGGTCAATCCTTCGCGGTTAATAACCGAACCGTCCGCTTTGTAAGCAGGTTTTTGGTCGCCTTCTTTATACAGATAAAAAACGAGCCGGTCGGGCAGCCACTTAAAATAAAACGAAGGTTCCTCATCTTTTGTGCCGGTGTTTACCTGGTGTTCCAACTCGTCGCCACTCATTTGCGCAAGCCAGGCAGAGCGGTAAACACCGTATTTGGAAACCAGTTCTTCCCAAACCTGTTTTTTCTCTTCCTGCGATGTGAGCTTTTTAAAAGCAACCGCATCGGCCTTTTCATCTTTGGAAAGAAGGGGATTGTGACTTTGCAAAAAAGCCGTATCGGGGAATGCCCGAATCCATAATTCGTCTCCCACAAAACGGGTTTCGAGCTTTAACGGAAACAATAAAACGGGGATGTTGGAAACTGGATGTGCCATAAACGTAAATGTTTTAGGTTTCTCAGGCAAATCACTGAGGTTATTATTCAGATTGTTTTCTCTGTTGCATTTCGGAATTTATACCATTTGAATTCCCGGTTGTATTCTTTCCGGTTAGTTCTTCCAAAACCTGGATGGCGCCACTTATGCGAAGCATCGTGTTGCTGAGATTGGTCGTCTCTTGCTCCAGTGCAAGTAA
>CAZXHP010000336.1:0-2775 GCA_964639655.1 uncultured Mariniphaga sp. | reverse complement strand
TCTGGTCGGCCACGTGATCCAAATCGGCGTATTTGTCTTCGTAATCCTGTTTTACGTCGTCTTTCAGGAAACCGTCGTCATCGTAATCGTCGTCTTCGTCAACAATCTGGATGGCTTCATTCTCCGTCATTCTGAGCATGTAATATTTATCTTCGGTTTCGAAAGGCAGTGCCGTTACCTTAATTCCGTGTTTATCAAAGAAATGGATGAGGTGATCCGCAAATCCATCGGAATAAACCAATTTTATTTGTTCCTGTAAATCTTTGTCAAGTTTGTTGTAATCCTTTATTACCTTTGGTTTGTCAGGCGTCATAATTCAAAATATTTAATTTTTTTTTTGCTGTATGTAACATCCGTATTCATGAATACCTCTGCATTTTATTTTAAAGGGAACTGTTGATATCAACAATACCCACAGCAAATAAATAGTATCCATTTGATATTTCCAACTGTTCAAAGATTTTTTTTTGAATTTTTCCGGCGTTTGATTTTTCCTATAAAACAGTCCCTATCGGTGCACCAGTTGCATTGATAACCCATTTGGTTACAGGCTCTTCCGATTCCTGTAATTCCACTAACCGATTTGATGGGATGCATTAATGCAGAATCAGACAGCGAAATTCCGCAAATTTGGAAAGGTAAAAGGGAAAAAAGCCGGTGCTGTTCGGCCACACTCCAGTTGCAGTAACCGGGCGAAAAGGGATCGGTTATACCCCATCCGGCCAGTTTTGCTTCATCTAAAATTTTTTCCTGCAGTTTTCCGGCGGCTTTGTCAACCGTTACAGAGCCAATCACATCGAGTACATAAGCCATAAATTCATCGCCTTCGGCTGCTTTTTTTTTCGAAAAATCAGAAATACCGGCTCCGGCTGTGCAAACAAAAACAGCCAGTTGGGTAGCCTCCTTCAGTTGGGTTACTACAATTTTCCCCGGGTGAAACACGAGGTTTTCAATGTGCAGGGTTTCATTCTGAAGATGGATTGAAATGTTTTGAAAAATCTGAAAGGCCCCGGTTATGCGGCAAAGTTCGGGTGTTCGTTTCAGTGCTTCTTCAATTATTTCGGGAAAAGGTTCGGGTGCCTGACCCGGTTCAAATCCCATAAATTCTTCAACTTTTGAAGTTGTAATACTGAGTTCAGAAAAAGAGAATTCCAATTTTCTCATTTGCAACTCAATTCTTAAAGCTTATTCCTCAAAAATTTCAATTTTTTCAATTACATCGCCTGCACGAATCGCATCGATGATTTCAAGTCCTTCCACTACTTTTCCAAAACAAGTGTGGTGCCTGTCGAGGTGTTTGGTGTTTTCGCGGTTATGGCAAATAAAAAATTGTGAACCTCCGGTGTTTTTTCCGGCGTGCGCCATGGAGAGTACTCCGCGATCATGGTACTGCTTTTCGCCGGCGGTTTCGCAGGGAATTGAATAGCCAGGCCCGCCTGCTCCTGTGCCGTCGGGACATCCGCCCTGAATTACAAAATCAGGGATTACCCGGTGAAACGTAAGGCCGTTGTAAAATCCTTCTTTCGAGAGTTTTACAAAATTAGCCACTGTGCCTGGTGCTTCAGTATCGTAAAATTCTACCTTCATCACACCTTTTTCGGTTATGATGTTTGCTTTTGTTGTCTTTGTCATTTTTTAATTTTTTACGGCGCAAAAGTATAAAAAACCGGGATATTTTTACAGGGATGGTTGCAGCATAAATTGCTTATTGATATCTTTAGACGCTTATTTTAACGCAAATCCATTAGGGTATGAACAAATTTACTGAACAAACCAGAAGGAATTTTATCAGGAGTTTATCCGTTTTGGGCAGTGCAGCCTTACTGCCCGGAAGTTTACTGGCCTGCAGTTCAGGTGTTCCCAGTTCCAAAATGAAATTGGGGCTGGTCACCTACCTTTGGGCAAAAGACTGGGACATTCCGGCTATAATTAAAAATTGCACCGAAGCCGGCATCGGTGGAGTTGAACTCAGGGTAGAACATGCACACGGAGTAACCCTCGATTTAACAAAAGAGGAACGCGAAGAGGTTAAAAAACAGTTTGAAGGCAGCGCGGTGGAAATTATTGGGATGGGCACCAATGAGCAATACGACTGGCCCGACCCGGAAAGGCTTAAACAATCCATTGAAACCACAAAAGCATGGCTGCAGCTGAGTAAAGATATTGGTGGTTCGGGCGTAAAAGTTAAACCTAATCAGTTTCATGAAGGAATTCCGCAGGAGCAAACACTGGAACAAATTGGCCGGTCTTTGGACGAACTCGGGAGGTATGCGCTGGATATGGGACAGCAAATCAGGCTGGAAGTGCACGGACGGGGTACCCAACAGTTGCCCAACATCAAAAAAATAATGGATTACGTGCAAAACAACGGTTCCACTGTTTGCTGGAACAGCAACGATCAGGATTTGGACGGCCAGGGACTGGAGTACAACTTTAACCTGGTAAAGGATCGGTTTGGTGATATTTGTCACGTCAGGGAACTAAATATTGGAGATTATCCGTACCAGCAATTGATGGATTTATTTGTAAAAATGGACTATAAAGGCTGGGTATTGCTCGAATGTCGCACCGATCCGCAGGACAAAGTAGCTGCGTTAAAAGAACAGCGGCAGGTGTGGGAAGAAATGATAGCCAGCGCTCAGGCAAAATTATAAACATAAAAAGCCTCTTTAGCTCAGTTGGCAGAGCAGCTCATTCGTAATGAGCAGGTCGCGGGTTCGAGTCCCGTGAGAGGCTCTACCCTCGAACGGGACGAGAAGTTTATCCCGATTTTTA
>CAZXHP010000335.1:0-2804 GCA_964639655.1 uncultured Mariniphaga sp. | reverse complement strand
GAGTTGAACAGGTTCATTACGTTTTTGATATCAAAGCTAAGTTGCAGTTTGTGTTGGTTATTACCTGTATTAAGAGCAAAATTATGTTTGTAGCTGAAATCGACGCGATGTACCCAGGGAGAGTAAACGCTATAGGCTTCAGCATACTCACCTTGTTGATTTTTCAAATAATCATTGGCATGCACATAGTCCATAAAACGAGTTTGATCGTCTGCTGAAACAAAGCGGAATTCGTTGTTTGCCACTTCGTCGTCAGTTGGAACATAGATTGCATCGTAGTTGTAACCGTCACCATTGATATCGTTTACGGTCATAAAAGAGTAGTTCGCTCCACCGTGCCATCCCTCATAGATTAGGCTGTAGTGGTTACCGCTTTTGTCGTTGGCAGTAAGCGATGCCACCAAACGATCGGGTGTGGTGTATTGAGAATTGTGCAATTTAATGTGGTTAGGTCCTTCAACTGTAGGAACGTATGTAAATGCCGATTCAGGATTCGATCCGGGCATGCCGGTAACATCTTTAGCAACTGTGTGTGTATAGGCAGCCATCAGGCTGAGCCATTCTGCTGGTTGGGCATTTAATGTGATGTTGCCTGACCAGCCATAACCACGGCTTGTGTTTTCCAACACGAATGCTTTTGTGCCGGTACGGTAGCCTGCCGGATAAATCGGACGATTGTCAACACCGTTAAAACGGGCGAAACCACCTACAGATGGAATACTCCAATCGGAAATTGAAACACCGTTGATCGTTTTGTTGTAGATTCCTTCTACTGTTGCAGAGAATGGGAAAGATGTTGGGAATGCATAGTCAACAGCAAGCGACGTTTTCCATACTTGCGGCATCTTGAAATCTGAAGATACACCGGCAATTGAAGAAGGAACGGTTCCATCTTCAGGGGAAATAGTTGTAGGATAACCCAGTGATGCTAATTTGTCATAAAGAGCCGATATGTTGGCTTTTCCGTTGGCATCAGTTACCAGGCCACCGTCAAACTGTGTCATATCAATATACTTTTTATCATTCCTTTCTATATAAGGACCAGTGTAACCATCAATGACCTCAGTATTCGCATTAAGATGTGCCTGGTATTGAACCATACCACCATTGGTTGGCATGTTTGTGAAGAATACAAGTGGTAAATTACCAGAGAATAGACCTGTACCTCCACGAACTTTCAAGCTCTTATCGCCATAAGTATCCCACACAAAACCTATGCGGGGAGAGAATATGATATTGGTTGAAGGCCATTCTCCAGTATCGATATGACGACCATTATAATCAAGGTCATAAATCGCTTGGTTGGTCATCAAGTCATTATTGTTGAAGAAAAGTGCGTCAAGACGAAGACCGTACGAAAGTTTGAATCTTTCACTAACACTCCAATCGTCCTGGGCATAAACTCCAATTTTGTTCGTTTTTACACGGGCCGCAGGGTTGCTTTCTCCATCGTAACCATACGTTAAGTTTACAATTTCTGGTGTTCCTTCGTTTAAGAAGTCTTCAAGGCTTGTATAGCGATAATAACCTGTACCGTTACGCATATAAGCATTATCTGCCATTTTATATTCGAATGCGATACCTCCCACGATTTTGTGATTCCCCAAATAATAGGTCATCTCATCTTTAAAGTTCCATACATTGTTGTGAACACCGTTGTTCCAGGTAAATAACTCGTAACCTAAAGAGAGGTATGCCTGGTCGTCTTTTAAAATATCTATAAAAGGAAATTCAGCAGAATTCGTTCCGCGAATATCATCAAGTTTAGAGAATGTAGCCAGGAATTGGTTAGAAATGTTTTCCGACAAACGACTGTTTAAGTCAAAAGAGAATGAATGAACAAGGTTGTCCATCGAATACATCGAGTTGGCATATGACATGGAAGCCTGTGACATTCTTGCCTCAGACATACGGGTACCGCCATCCATAGAAGAAGCATTAGGTGATCTCCATGAAGTGTTCTTCGTGTAGTTATAACGTAATGCTAAACGATGTTTGTCTGTGATATTCCAATCGATACGGGTAAGCAATTTGGTGTTGCTTTCATCTGCAGGGAAATTGGTGTAAGCTCCCGTTTCATATCCATATTTATTTCTTACAAAATCAGAAACTGTTTCAAGATCGTTTTCTGTTGTGCGGGATATGTAATTGTCCGGATCGGCAACACCGTCAGTTGAAGCTCTCCAGCGATTGGCGATAGTGGGTATTTTGGCCATTTCACCATTTACGAAGAAGAACAATTTGTTTTCAATAATCGGACCACCTAAAGTGAAACCGTAAATTGTATTACGGTCTTTTTCACGCGCTCCTTGTATTTGCATACCATTAACAGCATCTCCTCGCATGTTTTCATTTCTGTGATAAGTATAAGCAGTAGCTTTGAAGGTATTTGTACCGGATTTTGTAATAGCGTTTACACCGCCACCAATAAAGTTGGTTTGACGCACATCGTATGGAGCAATTACAACCTGCAACTCTTCAATAGCTTCAATAGAGATTGGATTACCTCCGCCAGGAAGTGCATCACTCAAACCGAAGTTATTGTTAAAATTAGCTCCATCCACCGTAAAGTTGGCCGTACGACCATCTGTGCCGGCAAAACTCATACCATCGCCTCCATAAGGAGAAAGGCGGGTAATGTCCATAATGCTACGGCTTACTGTAGGCAGATTATCTATCTGGCTGTTGGTGATATTGGTCACAGCTCCGGTTTTCTCATTAGAGAATTTTGTGCGGGTTGCCGTAACCAAAACTTCATCTAATGATAATGATTCTTCTGAGAGTACAACATTCATTACATAGTT
>CAZXHP010000334.1:0-2806 GCA_964639655.1 uncultured Mariniphaga sp. | reverse complement strand
GCTTCCCGGTTTTTCGGGGAAAGGCGGGTGGGGCGCATGGTTTTGCGATTGATGAACAGCCCCTTTTGCTGTGCAACGGCACAAATTTCATTTTTTTCATTCAAAAATCTAAAGCTCATAATCGCCGAGGCATTTTGCAGTTTGGAAATCCAGACTTCCACAGTAACCGTGTTGTTCAGGAAAAAAGGTTTTTTGTACGAAATGGTGGTTTCGGTAAGCACCGGGACAATGCCATCGCTATGCGCCAGAGCGGTGACCGGGATGCTCATGGCCTCGAGCAGTTTTACACGCGCGTTTTCGAGCCACTGAATGTAAACGATGTTGCTGACATGCCCTACAAAATCGATGTGGTAGGTGTAAATTTTTTCTTCGAATATGAGTTTTTGGTTCATTTTTCCGGATTAAAGTCAAGTTCGGAAAACTTTCGTTTTTTCTGAATAAAAAATTTCCACATGATGCTGCCTTTGTATATTTCCGCATGATTATTTACGGTGGATAGTTTCAGCAGTTTTTTTCTTTTTTCGATGAGTTTGCCCAGGTTTCGGTAAAACGATGCGTGTGCTTTCACCACCGCCCAAAAACTGTAAAAATGAAAGCCGAATAAAAATTTCAGGGCGGCCACGCCGTCCAAAACCATACGGGCAAAAAAGATGCGGGTAAACTGGTTGCGCGGAAGATTTTTGAACAGCATAAACAGGTTGTTCCTGAAATTGAGGTAAACTTTTTGGGGACTGTTATACGACAACGTTCCGCCACCCAGATGGAAAACCACGCTTTGGGGCTGGTATCCGATTTTGTACCCCTTGTTTTTCAGGCGCCAGCAAAGATCGATTTCTTCCATGTGCGCCCAGAAATCGCCGTCGAAACCACCGGCCTGGCGAAACGCTTCCGATTGAATGAACATACACGCGCCGCTTGCCCAGAAAATGGGAGAGGGGGTATTGTACTGGCCCAAATCCGGCTCCATGCGGTTCAGCATCCGGCCGCGGCAAAACGGATAGCCAAACCTGTCGGTAAAACCGCCTGCTGCCCCGGCATATTCAAACTGGTGAGGTTTTTCGTAACTTAATATTTTAGGCTGGACCGCCGCCAGTTTTTCATCAGCTTCCAGCATCGAAATGCAAGGTTCAAGCCAGTGTGGAGTAACCTCAACATCGGAATTCAGCAAAACCAGGATATCGGCTTCTATGTTTTTTAACGCCTGGTTGTACCCTTCGGCAAACCCGTAATTATTTTTTAGTTCGATGACGCGGACTTCGGGAAATTTTTCTTTTAACAGATTTACCGAATTGTCGGTGGAACCGTTATCGGCCACATAAATTTTTGTTTCCGGCAACACTGAATTCCGAACGACCGATGGCAGGAACTCCGGAAAAAGTTTTTCACCGTTCCAGTTCAGTATTACAATGGCAATTTTTGGGCTTTCAGGCATAAGGCGGTTTTAGGAGATGAGCAGTTTGGCGATAACGGCAACCAGGCTTTCCTTCGGAAGCGATTCCAGTATTTCAGCCAGTTTTTCCTGTTTCTCCTGATCGGCAGAGTTTAAAAGCGAATCGATTTCTTTCACCTGTTTGCCGGTAAGTTCATCGTCCAGCAATTCGCGCAATTTCTGCTGCTCTTTTTTTCCCTGTGGAAGTCCAAGGCTTTCGAGTTCGGCAATAATAGCCTCCAGAATTTCTTTGGCCTGAATGCGAACCGGGTCCTTGTCTTTGGCCGAACCGCCGGCGTATGTGTCCCGCAAACTCCAGCTCGAGTAGTCGTAGTGCAGGTTTTGAATCATTTTCAGCCTGGGGCTCTCTTTTCCGAAAATACGTTCGAGAAAAATAACTGTCCGGTTTTTCCAGGCTTCCAGATCGAACTTTTCCTCGCCGAGGCGTTCAATCTGCTCTTTTAACAATACAATTTCTTGTTCGGCCATCTGCAGTAATGTTTTGATACAATTTACAAATTAAAGCAGAATTGCCGGAAAAATCGTTTAAAAATGATCCGAAACAACGGAAAATAGATCAGGAGTGACCCAAATGTTTGTTTACAACGCCATAAAATGCGTCGAAAACAGCCTGGCTTGCTGCTACAATTTCTCCGCCATACAGCCAGTTTTCCCCGCCGTTAAAATCGGTTACTTTTCCGCCGGCCCGCCGGATAATAAAAACTCCGGCTGCCACATCCCAGGCGTGAAGCGCGTGTTCGAAAAAGCCGTCGAAACGGCCCGCTGCCACATAAGCCAGATCCGTTGCCGCCGACCCCAAACGGCGCACGCCCCGGGTGTGTTCCATCAAATGGCGCATAACTGCAATGTAATCGTCAACCCGGTCGAACGCATAGTAGGGGAAACCGGTCCCCACAAGCGTATCTTCCAGTTTTGTTGCTGTTGAAACTTTTATTTCTTTTCCGTTTAAAAAAGCCGGACTGTCTTTCCACGCACAGAACATTTCATCCTGCCCGATTTCGTAAACCACGCCGGTCACAAGTTTGTCGTCTTCCATTAAGGCGATGCTGACCGCGTGGGGTGCGATGCCGTGAATGTAGTTGGTTGTTCCATCCAGCGGATCGATGATCCATTTGTATTTTTCGCCCGAATGTGAAGCAGTACCCTCTTCGGTGATAAATCCGCAGCCGGGAAGAAGCTTTTTCAGTGCCTCCACAATGCGCGCCTCCGCGGTTTTGTCCACGTAAGTAACCAGGCTGGCCACGCTTTTTAGCTCCACATCTTTTTCCGAAACTTTTTTGCGTTCATTCCGGATAAAGTTTCCCGTTTCGCGGGCAATTTCCTGAACTTGTTGGCAAATGGACTGGTAGTTATTGA
>CAZXHP010000333.1:0-2829 GCA_964639655.1 uncultured Mariniphaga sp. | reverse complement strand
CGGTGTCGAATATGCTGTTTTCCCTTTTTCAGTATTCGCTGGCCGAAAACCTGGGGATTTCACGAACCATTGTAGTAAGCCTGCAAAATGTGGGTGGGGCCATAGGCAATATGATTTGTATTCACAACATTATTGCTGTTTGTGCAACTGTGGGATTGACCGGCATTGAAGGACTGATAATTAAACGCAATATCGTGCCGGTTGTTATTTATGCAGTCATTGCCGGTGTTACCGGATTTTTGATTATTTATGCAATCGGAGCGAATGTGTTTTAACCGAATATTCTTCACGCAAAGACGCAGAGACGCAAAGTTTCAAATATATTTTCTTTGCGGCCTGGCGACTTGGCGCGCATTTTTATAAAAACAGGCGACATGAACCTAAAAAACTTACAAATCGGCCTTTTCATCCCCTGCTACATCGACCAGTTTTACCCGCAGGTGGGGATTGCCACACTGGAACTGCTGCAAAAACTGGGGCTGGATGTACATTACCCGCTAAAACAAACCTGTTGCGGCCAGCCGATGGCCAACAGCGGCGCTGAAAAAGAAGCTATTTCAACCTATAAAAATTTTATCCAAAATTTCAGCCCGTTCGATTACGTGGTTTCCCCGTCGAGCAGTTGTGTGTACCATGTGCGGGAACATTACAATATCCTGGAGCAGACCGATGAAGTAAAGAAGGTGAGGCAAAACACATTCGAACTCTGCGAGTTTATTGTGGATATTTTAAAAACCGATGATCTGAAAATCGAATACCCGCATAAAGTGGGCATCCATCAAAGTTGTCACGGGCTGAGAGGCCTGAAGCTGGGAACTTCCTCGGAACTGATGACCGGACGTTCTTCCAAAGTGCACCGGCTGCTGGCAAAAGCAAAAGGAATTGAAATCATCGTCCCCGACCGGGAAGACGAATGTTGCGGTTTTGGCGGTACGTTTTCCGTATTTCATCCCGATGTTTCCGTGAGTATGGGAAAAGACAGGCTAAGCGCTCACCTGCGCAACGGCGCCGAAATCATCACCGCTACCGACATGTCGTGCCTGATGCATCTGGAAGGAATTGCACGCAGGCAAAAACACAACCTGAAAGCCGTACATATTGCCGAAATTTTAAACAGCAACCGCTTATGACAGGACATGCACAACAAGCCGGACAATTTCTGAAAAACAGGGAACGCGCCGCCTGGCACGACGAAACGTTGTGGATTGTCCGCCAGAAAAGGGACAAAATGGCCCGAGCCGTTCCCGAATGGGAAGATTTGCGGGAACAGGCGTCGCAAATCAAGCAGCACACTTTGTCGGAACTCGACAACTACCTGGTGCAGTTTGAAAAGCAGGCACAAAAAAACGGGGCGCAGGTGCACTGGGCGGGCGACGCCGCCCGGTTTAACGAAATCGTCTCCGGCATCATCAAAGACAACAACGCTACGAAAGTGGTAAAAAGCAAATCGATGCTCACCGAGGAGTGCGGTCTGAACCCTTTCCTCGAAAAACAGGGAATCGGGGTGACCGATACCGATTTGGGCGAGCGGATTATCCAGTTCAGGGAAGAGCCGCCCAGCCACATCGTAATGCCGGCCATCCACCTGAAAAAAGAAGAAATCGGCGAGCTGTTCCATAAAAAACTTAAAACGGAAAAAGGGAACTTCGACCCCACCTACCTGACCGCGGCAGCCCGCCTGCACCTGCGGCAAAAATTTCTCGAAGCCGAAGTTGCCATAACAGGCGTCAACTTTGCCGTGGCCGAAACCGGGACGGTGGTGGTTTGCACCAACGAAGGAAACGCCGACATGGGCGTACATGCCGCGCCGGTACAAATCCATTGTGTGGGCATCGAAAAAATGATTCCGCGCATGGACGACCTCGGTGTTTTTATCCGGCTGCTGGCACGCAGCGCCACCGGGCAACCCGTTACAACTTATACTTCGCATTACCAGGGGCCCAAGCCAGAGGGACAAATGCACATCGCGATTGTGGATAACGGGCGGTCGGAACACCTCGGCAAAGAAGATTACCTGAACGCGCTGAAGTGCATCCGTTGCGGGGCGTGCATGAACACCTGCCCGGTTTACCGGCGAAGCGGCGGGCACAGTTACGGCAGTGTCATTCCCGGGCCCATCGGTTCCATCCTGGCGCCCCATTCCCCTATCAAAAATTACAACGACCTTCCGTTTGCCTCGTCGTTGTGCGGCTCGTGCTCCGATGTGTGCCCTGTAAAAATCGACATCCACGACCAGTTGTACCGGTGGCGGCAGGATTTATCGGAAAAGAAACGGATTTCACCAACAAAAAGACATACGATGAAAATAGCCGGGAAAATCCTGGCCGGCAGTAAAATGTACGATTTTTCAGGAAAGATGGCCCGGTGGGGCATCAAAAACCTTCCCCGGAAACTGGTTTACAACCGGCTCAATGTATGGGGAAAAGAGCGGGAACTGCCCGAGGTGCCCAAAGAGTCGTTCAAACAATGGTACAAGAGAACCCAACAGAAAAAAGGAGGGGAAAATGGACAGGGATAAAATACTGCAAGCCATCCGGAGGAATAAGGCAAAAACGGTCCCGCTACCCAAACCTTTTATCAGCCCGGCGGAAAAACAGGATTCCGGTTTAATCAACCGTTTTAAAGAAATTTTGCAACAGGTGGGAGGAGGTTGTTTTGAGGTGAACGGAGCGGAAGACCTCGATGCGCTTTTGGAAGAACACTTTCCCGGCGCCACGGATTTCAGGAAAAAAGAAACATGGAAAGAATTCCCTCCGGACTGTCCAAAAGAAAAGCTTGCACAACTGAAAACAGTCATGCTTGAAGGGCAGTTTGGCGTAGCCGAAAACG
>CAZXHP010000332.1:0-2923 GCA_964639655.1 uncultured Mariniphaga sp. | reverse complement strand
ATTTCGATGCTGAAGGAAGGTGGGAGCACTGGTCGTCGGAATACACACCCTGGCGCCACCGCGCAGAAGGTCAGCCGTTTTACAGTTTTATGAACATCGGGCCGTCGCACGAGGGAAGTGTGAACAATCTTCAGAACTATAAAAGGTTTGTGGAAAATCTTTCGGATGACCTGTTTCACGACCCGGACAAAGTTCCGCTGCCTCCTTATTACCCCGACAGTCCGAAAACCCGCGAAATCTGGGCGCATTATTACAATATGCTAACGGTGCTCGACCAGAACGTTGGAATGGTGCTCGATTCGCTTGCAGCCGACGGGATGATGGAAGAAACCATTGTGTTTTTTATTGCCGACCATGGTTTCGGGATGCCGCGTTACAAGCGCTGGCTTTATAAAACCGGCATGCACGTGCCAATGGTGGTGCACGTTCCCGAAAAATATGAGCATATGGTTCCTGGTTTTTCAAAAGGCGGACACAATACAAACATGGTTAGTTTTATCGATTTGCCGGCCACTTTGCTGAGCCTTGCCGGCGTTGAAACTCCCGGTTATTTTGAAGGAAAACCCATTATGGGTAAAAATGCTGAACCGGTGCGGGAATATGCTTTCGGCGCACGCGACCGTGCCGATGATATGTTTGAAATGTCGCGCTCGGTAACCGATGGCCGCTATTTTTACGTACGCAACTACATGCCGCATCTGCCTTATATCCAACCCGGGTTTATTTTTTCGGATGAAAAAGAAGCTTTCCGCGAATTGCGGCGGCTGCATAACACAGGCCAAACCGATGCCGAACAGGAAAAACTCTGGAACAAAAAACCGGTGGAAGAATTGTACGACTGGCAAACTGACCCGCAGGAACTCAACAACCTGGCAGAAAATCCGGCTTATGCTGAAATAAAAAACAGGCTGAAAAGCAAGTTACATGACTGGATGCTGGAAACGTACGATTTGGGATTGCTGCCCGAAGCGGAATACATGATTCGCTCCATTGAAAGTACTCCCTATGAATATGCCCGTGAAAGCGATGATTACGATGTGGAAAATATTCTGGAGGCCGCGGAAATGGTCGGTATTTCGGGAGAACTGGAATTGGTGGAAAAATTTAAAGACAACGACAGCGGTGTGCGTTACTGGGCCATAATTGGCCTGATGCAATTGGAACAGATAAGCCAGCCCGCCACAAAAGCGTTAACCGGATTACTCAACGATCCGTCGCCTTCAGTACAGATTGCTGCCGCGGAAGCGCTCTGCTACCACGGTTCGTCTGCCGAAGCGGTGGAAACTCTTGGACGGAATGCAGAGGACGATCGCCCATGGGTGGCATTGCAGGCCGCCCGCACCATTTTGCTGGTGGGAGAGCATGCACGACCGCTCATTCCGGTGATGTACAAAAAACTGGATGCTTTATATGGTGGTCCCGATTCGCCCCGGAAATTCAAAGATTTTAACTACGCCTCGTTTACCGGCTGGGCGCTCGAGTGGGCGTTGCAGGAACTGGGCGAGGATATTCAGGTGAATTAGAAATTAAAATATTATGCCACGTCTATCAAAAGAATTTAAACAAGCTATTCAGGAAATCCCCGAAAAAGATTTGCAGGAGTTGATTGTAAAAGCAGCTTCAAAAAATCAGGAAATTTATGACTGGATAAACATTCACTATGTAGATAAACAAGAGGCAAAAAAACAGCTTTTTAAAGAAACCAAAGATAAAGCGTTAGGGGAGGTTTACGGTTATCGCGACCAAAGAATAATACAAAAAAGCCTTGCAAAGGCAATAGGAAACGCAGTGAAACACATTAATTATTATGCGAAGATTACAAATGATTTAGTTGGAGAAGCTGAATTGTTAAACAGTATTTTAACTTTTGTTTTCGAAAGATTTACTGACGATTTGGGTACCTGCTGGACGGTTTTCGATTCAAAACTGGCGGTTACAACCAACCGGCTTTATAATCTTGTAACAAAAAAACTACATAAAGATTATTTAATTGAATACCGCGATAACCTGAACGAATATCTGGGAATTCTTCATTCGAGATCCAATCATCTCGACTATATTTACAACATGCCAAAATCAATAGAATAATGCCATACGAATTACCAAAATCTCAGAAAAAAATTGCCCGCGAGATAATTGAAAAAGGTCTGCAGCGGGAATACCAGAATGGCATCAAAAAAGTGGATGCTGTTATTGAAAAATGGAAATCAGGCAAGCTTGAAAACCGGGATGCCTACATCTCGATTTACAAAAAACTGACTTCACACGACAAGCACCTGGCCCGCAGGTATGATAACATGTCGGGATCAAAATACCTGATAATTATTTCCGGACAGGTGGCCGACGGAGTTATCTCATTCGAAGAATTAAGCGAGTTGAACGACCAGGCAAAGCAGGTTATTAAAAACTGGCTGGATGTAATTGAATCATAAAAGATTATTTTGATATAAATGAAAATGAAGTATTTATTAAAAACTTCCGGATTGTTTGTCTTTCTGGTTGCATTAATATTTAATGTTAAAAGTCAACATGTTCATAAATGGGAAGTTTATCCAATTGTTTTCACCGCAAACGGACAATATTCGAATCCTTATGCAGAAATACCCGTCCATAAACCGGATGATTTGCTGAAAGTTACTTTTAAAGGTATTGATGGCGAAGCCAAAGATAAAACAATCGAAATTGTGGGATTCTGGGATGGCGGTAATGAATGGAAAGTGAATTTCGCTGCCCCTTATACAGGAACCTGGGAATACGCTTCTCAATCTGATGACAGGGGATTGAACGGTGTAACCGGAACAATCGAAGTTCGAGAATGGAGTGAAAAGGAATTGAAATCCAATCCGACACGAAATGGTTTTATTCGCGTCAGGGAAGACGGTGAAAATGCCGGACATTATTTTGAATATGACAACGGAGAGCC
>CAZXHP010000331.1:0-2935 GCA_964639655.1 uncultured Mariniphaga sp. | reverse complement strand
TTTTTTCGTAAATTACATACCCGGAAGTCTTTTTTTTAAACCAAATTCAGGAAAAATGGAAACGAAATTTATCGATCTACACATTCACCCGGCCATGAAACCGCTGGGTAAAAGTTTCAACAACAAACAGGGAAGAAACAACCCGGATAAAAACCGGGTAGATAGCATTTGGCACTACGATGCAGCCACTTTTCTGGACAAAGCTTTAAACATCACTACTACGCTAACCAAATTCAGGCAATCGGATTTCACATCGCTGGCAAAGGGCGGAGCTGAAATTGTGCTTGTATCGTTGTGCGGGCTCGAAAAAGGATTTTTGATGACCAAACTGGGTACCGGACTAAAGGGAGATATCGTTGGCAACCTGGTTACCGGGTTGGGGAAAAAACGTATCGACCATGTTCAAAAAATGACCGATTATTTCAGCGACCTCGAAATGGAATACGATTTTTACACACAGCTCGACGGACACAAAGTAAAAATCGACGGCATTTGGCACCGCTACAAAATCGTTTCAAACTTTAACGAAATTGAAGAAAATCAGGAACCCGGCATACACACCATTTTTGTAATTCTGACCATCGAAGGAATGCATGTTTTTAATGCAGGCTTACAAATGATGGGCAGAACGGCCGACCCGGATGAGATTCTGGCAAATGTCGATAAAGTAAAAAACTGGGACAAAAGACTGTTTTTTATTGGCCTTACGCACCATTTTTACAACGAAATGGTTGGACACGCACAAAGCCTGAGCGGTGTTGTGCGAAAAATGATTGACCAGACAGAAGGAATGGATTCGGGATTTAATGAACTGGGCTGGAAAGTACTGCGTAAATTGCTCGACAACACAAACGGACGGCGGGTTTTACCCGACCTGAAACACATGAGTGTAAAAGCACGTAACGAGTATTACCGTTTTTTGGAAGAAGAACATCCGGGAGAAATTATTCCGCTGATAGTAAGTCACGGAGCGGTGAATGGTTTCCGATCTCCGTTGGAAAAGGTAGAGGATGATCTGTTCAATTATGGAAAATTTCAGCCCACCGACATCAATTTTTTCGATAATGAAATTGTAAAAATTGCCCGGTCAGGCGGTTTATTTGGCATTCAGTTCGACGAGCGCCGGCTGGCCAGCGAAATGGAGCTGAAAAAGACCGGTCCGGCACTTGCACGAAGAAAAATGCTGTTTTACAAATCGAAGCTCGTCTGGAATCAGATTCAGCATATTGCAGAAGTGCTGAACCGTCACAACCTGTTTGCCTGGGGAATCCAGTGTATCGGGTCAGATTACGACGGTATGGTAAATCCGCTGAACGGTTTCTGGGGCGCCGAAGAGATGCCGTTATTCGACAGCTACCTTGAAAAACATGCCTACAACTTTTTGGCTTCCAGCCAATCCGACGAGCTTAAAGACTACAATAAAATGAGGGCTTCTGATATTGTAGAGCGGTTTATGCACGCCAATGCCCGCGATTTTCTGAAAAAAAACTTCTAAAAGGTAAGAGGGGCGACCAGCGCCCCTCTTTTGAAGGCAATACCGAATTGATGGTAAAAAGTGGACTAAAATATCACCTTCACGCTAACAAAACGGCAAGAGTTTTTATTTATTATTTCAGTACAAAAAAATATCCTGACAAAAACTGCCAGGATACGCTTTGTTTTTCAGGTGATTTTATACCAGTCCCTGTGCCAGCATAGCGTTCGCAACCTTCACAAAACCGGCTATATTAGCTCCTTTTACATAGTTTACGAAACCTCCGTTTTCTTTTCCGTGTTTCAAGCACATCGAATGAATATTGGTCATTATCGACTTCAGTTTTTCATCCACCTCTTCGCGCGTCCAGCTCAGGCGCATGCTGTTTTGTGTCATTTCGAGCCCCGAAACAGCTACACCACCGGCATTTGCAGCTTTTCCAGGTGCATATAAAATTTTGGCATTCAAAAATTTGTGTTCAGCTTCATACGTTGACGGCATGTTTGCGCCTTCTGCAACTACAATACACCCGTTTTTCAACAATGTTTCGGCCTCGTCGCCGCTAATTTCATTTTGAGTTGCACACGGAAGTGCCACATCGCATTTTATTCCCCACGGACGTTTGTTCTCGTAATACGGGACGTCGTATTTTTCGGCATATTCCCGAATTCTTCCCCGGTAAACGTTTTTCAAAAGTTTTACATATTCGAGTTTTTCGCGGTCAATTCCATCTGCATCGTAAACAGAACCGCTGGAATCGGATAAACTTACCGGTTTTCCGCCCAAATCGAGTACTTTTTCAACGGCAAACTGAGCAACATTCCCCGAACCGGAAATAGCTACGGTTTTCCCTTTGATACTGTCACCGCGGGTATTCAGCATCTCTTCGGCAAAATAAACCGTGCCGTAACCGGTTGCTTCAGGTCTGATAAGCGAACCTCCCCAGCCAATGCCTTTCCCGGTTAATACACCGGTAAATTCATTGCGTAGCCGCTTGTACTGGCCATACATAAACCCTATTTCGCGGCCACCAACACCAATGTCTCCGGCCGGAATATCGGTATCTGGACCGATATGACGCGATAGTTCAGTCATAAAACTCTGGCAGAAACGCATCACTTCGTTGTCTGATTTTCCTTTCGGATCGAAATCGGAACCACCTTTTCCTCCGCCCATGGGTAAAGACGTCAGGCTGTTTTTCAGCACCTGTTCAAAGGCCAAAAATTTGAAAATATTCAGGTTAACGGTAGGATGAAAGCGCAGTCCGCCCTTGTAAGGTCCGATAGCACTGTTCATTTCCACCCGGTAACCGCGGTTGATGTGAATGTTTCCACCATCGTCTAACCACGGCACACGAAACTGTATTACCCGCTCGGGCTCTACCATCCGTTCGAGTATTTTCGATTGGATGTACCTCGGGTTTTTAATTAAAAACTCTGAAAGGGTTTCAACCACTTCCAG
>CAZXHP010000330.1:0-2952 GCA_964639655.1 uncultured Mariniphaga sp. | reverse complement strand
TCTGGGGTATTTTGGTTGTGCTTTTTGCAGCACTCGTTGTTTTTACGTTTTCAGGCATTGAAATCGACACAGAAAAATATGAAGTGAGGCAATACAACAAATGGTTTGGGTTGTTTAAAACCGGGAAATGGAAATCGCTTCGAGCGTATATTGGTGTTACCCTTGTACCCATCACAACCCGCGAATCAATGGCAAGTTGGTCGAATCGGGTAACCTCAAACAAAAAAACCGATTACCGCATTTACCTGGTAAACAAAGCCCGGAAACCAGCCTTTGCCATAAAAACCTGCCCAACCCGTGAAAAGGCGCAAAACAGCCTCGACGAGTTTTCCATCTGGTTGAAAGTGCCGGTTTTTTCGGTGAAAAGGTAAAACGCAAAAATGAAATTTTTAGTTGGAAGAATTATTTCAATCAGAAGTATTTATTTCATTTTCAATAAGGTTTATGAATTCTTCAACAGGTTTAAATAAAGGTTGAACCGAATCATTATCATAGTCAAAAATATTGTCGTAATCGCCTTTTTGCCTCCAATCATATAGTTCTGCAAGTAGCCGACCATATTTTTTATCAAATTTTCCTGTTTTTACAAAGTTAAGTGAAAACTGACTTTTTGTGGCTGAATGTGATTTTGTTTGAATTTTATTCATAACCAAAAGTGCATTAACCGCATAAAAAACAGCATAATACAACCTATTTACTGCTGAATTCCAAAATTCGTTATCGGCTAAAACTTTTGCAGCTTCGAAGGTTTTTCGGGCAGAATCAATGCGGTATCGTACATACTCTTTTCGTTCATTCTCATTCATAAGCTTACACCTTCAGCAATTACATTTTGGTAGTAGGGTGTTATCCTTTGTTTTGTTTGCCAATCCTGTTTCGAGTAAACAAAAATTGAAAAAGACTCTCCGGTTTCCAACTCCAAATCGTATAATTTATTTCTGAATTTTCTTTCTGTCTTCAGATTGGCTGGATAATCAGTCAAAATTAATATGTCCCAGTCGGAATCCTGGCGTTCATCTCCCCGGGCTCTGGAACCGTAGAGAATTACATTTGCATTTAGGTCAATTTCTTTAATGCAATTTTTAATAAGTCCACTAATATGTTGTGTTTTTGTCTTCATGTTTCAAAGATAGTGAATTGGTTACAATTTTTGCTTTCATCTGTTGAGTTCTAATTTTTATAAAGGAGACCTCAATGATAAAGAATTGTCCTTTCCCGCCATTTCACTATTTTTGGACAAATTTTGAAAAACTGTTTCCATGCAAAAAATACACATCGGATTTTTGGGCGCCGGCGGAATTGCACGTGCCCATGCCTATGCACTTCAGTCGTTAAAGTTTTATTACAACGAAGTTCCCGGATTGATTTTTGAGTCGGTGGCTTCTGCAAGAAAGGAAAGCCGCGAAAACTTTGCTGCAAAGTTTGGTTTTGCTTCGGCACAAACGGTAGAGGAATTTTCGCGCAATGAAAAAATAAATGCTGTTTTTATTCTGGGGCCGAATAATGTCCATTTTGAGCATTTGAAACTGGCGTTTGAAATGCCCAATGTAAAATACATTTATCTGGAAAAGCCGGTGTGTGCGTCTCTTTCAGAGGAAATGGAGATGAAAAAGCTAACAGAGACGATTAGCGAAGAAGTAAAGATTCAGGTGGGATTTCAGTACCTGCAAACTTCTTCGGTACGCGAGGCGCTGCAGTTTTGGAAGTCAGGGAAACTGGGCAAACCCATTCATTTCGATTTGAAATATTATCATGGCGACTACCTGCAATCGTCCTACCGTGAAAAAAGGGTTACCCGGCTAACTCCGGCTCCCGACGGCGGCGCCATGGCCGATTTGGGCTCACATGGCATCAGTTTGCTGATGGCTTTTTTGGGTGAAGAATTGCAGATAACCAGTGCTTTGCAGGGAGGCGGTTTCCCTGATGTGCCTTCCGGCTCCGATTTGTTCAGTTCGCTTTCGCTGGTGGAGCCTGAAACAGGGGCAGTTGGCAACTTGTCGGCCAGCCGCATCAGCTCAGGAACAGGCGATTTGGTGCACCTGGAATTGTATGCCGAAAATGGTGCATTGCGCTACTCTTCAAAAAATTCGGAGTATTTTGAATTTTACACGGAAGGCACTGACCAGTGGATAAAACAAATGGTGGGCAGCAACTACAAACCGGTTACCAGTTTTCCCTCGGGCCACGTACCGCCGGGTTGGCTGCGTTCTATGGTTCATGCACATTACCTGTTTTTAACCGGAGATGATGCCAAAGCATTTACACCCGATTTAAAACACGGTTTGGCTGTTCAGCGTATTGTACGTGAAACGGCGGAACACCTTTCCGTTTTTCGAAAAAAATACGCGAATGCTTGAACGCAACAGCGGGATAATCCTGCATATTACATCGCTTCCGGGGTTGGAAGGCATTGGTACGCTGGGAAAGGAAGCGTTCCGGTTTGTGGATTTTTTAAACGAAACCGAACAAAAGCTGTGGCAGATATTGCCCCTGGGCCCGGTTGGTTACGGAAACTCTCCTTACCAGTGTTATTCAGCTTTTGCAGGAAACCCGCTGCTTATCGATTTGCATTTACTGGTTGAAGATGGTCTGCTAGCAGACAACGATTTAAATCAACGTCCGAAATTTTCGTCTGGCAATGTAGAGTTCGAAAAAGTGGAGTCATGGAAATATTCCCTGTTGCAAAAAGCTTTCGAAAAATTTCAACAAGAAAAGCCGGAAAATCTTGAGGGTGAATACCATCTTTTTTTGAAAGAACATACCTGGTGGTTGCACGATTATGCCCTGTTTATGGCAGCAAAGAAACATTTTCAGCATGTGCACTGGACGGACTGGGAGCACGATTTGAAATTCAGAAAAAAGAAAGCCCTGCGAAAATATTCAGAATTGCTTTCTGAAGAAATTGAATTCCATAAATTTTTGCAGTTTCTGTTTTTCAGGCAGTGGTTCAGG
>CAZXHP010000329.1:0-2956 GCA_964639655.1 uncultured Mariniphaga sp. | reverse complement strand
GCCAAAGGAATCTGGAATAAATAAATCCATTGCTTAAAATCACGAAATGAACACCATAAAAGACTGTAAAATCATAGAGTTGCCAAAAATTCAGGACCCGCGAGGAAATCTTTCGTTTATTGAAGAAGAAAAACATTTTCCATTTAAAATTAAAAGAGCCTATTGGATTTACGATGTTCCCGGAGGCCAGGTGCGCGGCGGACATGCTTTTAAGGAACAGCACGAAATGATTGTCGCCATTTCGGGAAGCCTCGATGTAGCAGTGGAAGATGGCAAAAACCGAAAGGTATTTTCATTGAACAGGTCTTACTACGGATTGTATATTCCTTCAGGAATCTGGCGCCAAATGGAAAACTTTTCCACTAATTCCCTGGCAATGGTTCTAAGTTCGACAGAATTTTTTGAGGAAGATTATATACGGGATTACAACGAATTTCTACTTAGAGCAAAAGAAAAATGAGAAACTCAACCATATATGACTGTAATATTCTGGTGTTGGATAAAGTTCACAATCAGGCAGGAAATATTACAGTTATCGAATCCAGTCATAACGTCCCTTTTCCAATCCGCCGGGTTTATTACCTGTACGATGTTCCGGGGGGAGAAAGCAGAGGCGGTCATGCCCACAAGGAACTCTACCAGCTTATTGTGGCGGCAAGCGGTAGTTTCGATGTTCTTCTCGACGATGGAATTAATAAAAAAATCGTAAAACTGAACCGTCCAAATTACGGGTTGCTTGTTGTACCTGGTTTGTGGAGGGAGTTGTTTGAATTCTCTTCAGGTGCTATTTGTCTGGTACTTACTTCGCATAAATATGACGCCAATGATTACATTAGAGATTATCAACAATTTTCAGAATGGAAGGAAATAAAGCGATAAAATATAAAGTACACCCAACAGCTGATGTGCAAAGCACAAAAATTGGCGAAAACACAACCATTTGGCAATACTGTGTTGTACTCCCGGGAGCAATTATAGGGAAAAACTGTAATATCAACTGTCATGTTTTTATTGAAAACGATATTGTGATTGGCAATAATGTTACAGTCAAATCAGGTGTTCAGGTTTGGAATGGAATCACTTTGGAAGACAATGTATTTGTTGGTCCAAATGTTACTTTTACCAACGACTTGTATCCCCGCTCCAAAAGAAATCAGTTTCCACTCGTTAGGACTGTAATAAAAGAAGGAGCTTCGATAGGAGGAAATGCAAGCATTCTTGCGGGTAAAACAGTTGGTCGTTATGCATTGGTTGGGGCGGGCTCCGTTGTTACAAAAAACATAAAAGATTTTGAGCTTTGGGTTGGAAACCCGGCCAGGCACGTTGGTTACGTTACAAAAGAAGGTGAAATTCTGGATTTCGACCTGAAATCGAAAAAAACAGGAAAACAGTTTACCTGGAAAAACAATACTATTGTTAAAAGAGCTGATTATAAAATTACTGCTAAAAACATTTCAATGCGGTTGGTGGAAGAATCAGACGCAAAATTTATTCTTAAGCTGCGAACAGATAAGAGACTCAGTCAGTATATCTCACCTACTTCTCCAAAACTTGAAGACCAAATAAACTGGATAAAAAAATACCGGGAAAGAGAAGCAGACCAAAAAGAATACTATTTTCTTTACGAAGATTCCGACAAAAAACCGTGGGGTGCCATCAGGTTGTATAATTTTTCGGAAGAGAGCTTTACAATCGGAAGCTGGGTTTGTTATCCGGGAAATACAAATAATATTGCCGTGAGAGCCTGGCTGTTAGCTGTCGAATTTGGTTTTTACACACTAAAATTCAACACCTGCATGCTCGATGTCCGGAAAAAGAATCTTTATGTTTTGTACTATTTAAAACTTTTTAGTCCGGTACTTATCAAAGAAGATGAGCTAAATTATTTTTTCAAATTTGACAGGGAAACTTTCCTGAAAAAACGTGATAAAGTAGCTCGGCTTCTGAATATTGAATTGTAAATGATAAAGTTTCTTGAGCTTAAAGCCATTAACGACAGCTTTGAGCCTGAATTGTCAAAAGCCATTAAGCGGGTTTTAGATGCAGGCTGGTATCTTTTGGGAAATGAAACCAAAGCTTTCGAAGAGGAATATGCCGAATTTATTGGTACAAAATTTTGTATTGGAGTTGCCAACGGCCTGGATGCACTACGGTTAATATTAAAGGCATACATTACAACGGGCGAAATGAAGGAAGGCGACGAAATAATTGTACCGGCAAATACTTTTATTGCATCGTTACTTGCCATTAGCGACAACCGGTTGGTTCCGGTTTTGGTCGAACCCGACATCAATACATACAACATTGATCCGCAAAGCATTGAAGAAAAAATTACCGACCGCACCAAAGGCATTATGGTTGTTCATTTGTACGGACAAAATGCCATGTGTCCTGAAATTCAGCGTTTGGTTGATAAATACGGTTTAAAACTTATCGAAGATAATGCCCAGGCCATAGGAGCATATAATGATTCTCACCGAGAAACTTTGAATTTTAAACCTTCAACTTTAAACTCAAAACGCACCGGCGCTTTAGGTCATGCAGCAGGCCACAGTTTTTACCCTGGCAAAAATCTGGGAGCTTTGGGAGACGGTGGCGCAGTTACCACAGACGATGAGGAACTTGCCCGGGTAATCCGCGCTTTAGCAAACTATGGATCAAACATCAAATATGTTAATGATTACAAAGGATTAAATTCCAGGCTCGATGAAATTCAGGCTGCAATTCTTCGTGTGAAACTTAAGCACCTCGATGCCAATAACCAGCACCGCAACCAATTGGCTCAATATTACTGCGAAAATATAACCAACCCTGAAATAATATTGCCCGTTACAAAAGAATTCTTTCGACTTCCCACTTCCGACTTCCGGCTTTCTCATGTCTGGCACCTGTTCGTAATCCGTCATCCACATCGGGATAAGTTGCAAGAATATCTTACAGAAAACGAAATTCAAAC
>CAZXHP010000328.1:0-2977 GCA_964639655.1 uncultured Mariniphaga sp. | reverse complement strand
ATAGTTTTTATAGGGATTCGCAGGGCTGAACGGTACGGCTTCGCTGAAATTCGATGGCATTCTCGGTAACCCGGATGTGTGGTTGGCCAGTTGTTTAAACGAAATCGTTACAGAATCGGAGACAGACTCAATGTAGTTGCTGATTTTATCATCGGGGTTCACGTTACCGTTAAGTACCAAATGTGCCAGCAGGGTGGATGTGAATACTTTGGTAATGGAACCTGTTTCGAAAACGTTGTGACGGTTGTCAATGTAAAAAACGGTGTCATTTTTTCGGGTTGCACCCCAATAGCTGATCTCCCCGTTTTTAATAAATGAAAATGCTGCCTGTGTGCCACAGGGATATATCTTCAGGGTTTTATAAATGAGTTCTGCCTGCTCTTGTGGTAATTTCCCCGAGACATCGGTTAGTCGGGTTGAGACAATTTGATTCTGGCTGTATAAAAAACCAGGGTTGAGCAAAAAAAATCCGGCAACTGTTAAAAATATCTTCATAGGTTTTGTCGAAATATTTGTTTATGAGCTGTTTGAGTTGGTTTATTTTTTCTTTTTGAAAATTCCCTTAATCGATTTCCACAACCCTTTTTTCTCCTCAGCTTTTTCAGGTTGCTGAATTTCCCGTAGTTTCTCCTCTTTACTTTTTCCTGCAAAAATCCGGTCGAACAGGTTATCCGGTCGTTCAATTTCAAGAATTTCTTTGTAGCGCGGAATGTCTAAATCTGCAAGCAGTTCCTCTTCGAGGTTGGGAAACTGTGCGAATTGCAATTGCCGGTAGCGCTGATCGCTGTAAAGTTTGCCGAAAAATTTGCCCACAACAGGCAATGCCATAAAAGAGCCCTGCCCGTAAGTAATGGTTCTGAAATGGATGCCGGGATCTTCTGCCCCCGCCCAGCAACCGGTCACCAGATTGGGGGTCAGCCCAACAAACCAGCCATCGGAATGGTTCTGTGTGGTTCCGGTTTTTCCTGCAAAATCGCCCGGAATACGATGCGTGGTTCGAATTCTGGTTCCAGTACCTTCATTAACAGCCGTTTCCATCATGTGCGTTACGATACGGCAATTCACTTCGTTCAGCATTGTTTTTTGCGGCGCGGGGCGTTCAAATTCAGCCAGTAAATTTCCTTCGTTATCTGAGACAGACCGGAGATAATAAGGTTCTGTTCTGGTTCCACCGTTGAGCAGCGTGGCGTAGGCAAAAAGCAGCTCTTTCAGATTCATGGATGCCACCCCTAAAGCCAGTGACGGCACTTTCGGCAAATCTGTTTCAACACCCAGTTCGCGTGCTGTAGCAATCACATTTTCAATTCCGGTTTGGATGATGATTTCCGCAGAAACCGTATTTACCGACTGTGACAAAGCTCCTTCCATGGAATAAAACCCGTCATATTTTCCGTTGGAATTGGAGGGCGACCAGTTGTCGTAATCTTCGTACACCCTTTGTTCTGCCGGGTAGTAATCGAACGGGCTCAGCTCGTTTTCAAGTGCGGAAAGGTAAACAAACGGTTTGAATGTAGAACCTACCTGACGTTCAGAAAGCACGTGGTCGTATTTAAAAAAACGGAAATCTATTCCGCCCACCCATGCTTTTAAATCGCCGTTTTGGGGGTTCAGTGCGAGAAACCCCGTATTTAAAAAGCGCAGATAATGTTTAACAGAGTCGAGCGGAGTGGTTTCCACCTGTTTCAATCCTTCCCAGGTAAACAGCGAAGCCGTTATTTTTTGCTGAAAGGCTTCTTCAATCTGTTCCTGCGAAAATCCGGCTTTTAGCATGTTTTTATACCTTTCGGTACGTCGCACAGCGCGTTGCAGAATGGAGTTGTTTCCTCTCCAGGGATCGGCGTTTCCCCAGTGTTTATCGAACACTTCCTGCAGGTTTTTCATGTGTTGGGTAACCGATTGCCGCGCATAGAGCTGGTAATCGGAATTGATGGTGGTAGCAATGCGCAACCCGTCGGTATAAAGATTCCAGGGTTCGCCATTTTCTTTGGTGTTGCCGGCACACCATTCCAGCAGTTCCGGTTTCAGCATTTCCAGAAAATAGGGCGCCGGCCCCTCGTTAAATGAAATGCGGGTGTATTTGAGCTCCAGCGGTTTTTCTTTGTAGCTGTTCCCCTCTTCTTCGGTAAGGTATCCGTTGGCAGTCATTAACGCAATAACCACGTTTCGCCGCTCTTTCGATCGCTCGGGGTAGAGGCGCGGATTATAGGCATTGTTGGCTTTGAGCATCCCCACCAAAACAGCGGCTTCATCGACGGTTAAATCGTTTGGTTTTTTACTGAAATAACGTTCTGCGGCTACTTCAATCCCAAAAATATTTTCGCCAAACGGAACGGTATTCAGGTAAAGGGTAAGGATTTCCTCTTTGGTGTAAATACGTTCCAGCCGGTAGGCAATAATTGCTTCGCGCAGTTTATTCACGGGCATGGAAAGTATTCCCACATCGTTTCGGGGGAAAAGATTTTTGGCAACTTGCTGACTCAGTGTACTGCCGCCGCCGGCACTCTTGTCGCCCAGTAAAATGGTTTTAAAAAGCACCCTCAGCAGGGCAATCTCGTCGATGCCCCGGTGCTCGTAAAACCGGGCATCCTCGGTGGCAATTAAAGCATGAATCACGTTGGGCGAAATCTCCTCAAACTTCACATTGCTCCGGTTTTCGGTGTAATAGCGTCCGAGCAGCTTACCATCTTCCGAATAAACCTCCGACGCCTGCGGGTTTTTTATTTCATGAAGCTGGGCAGTGGTGGGAACATGCCCCGTAAATCCAAAGTAAACGGCCATAAAAAAGAAGGAGAACAGGACAACTCCGGCCAAAAAAAACAGCAGCAAAAAAATAAAAATGCGCCTGCGGGTGTTTCGCCGCTGTCTCTTTTTCTTTTTTTGTCCAGGTTTCCTTTTGAGATTACCTTTATTTTTTACGTTGTTATTTGGCATTCAATCGTTATTTCGTACAAAAATATACTTTATTAACGAAAGAGAA
>CAZXHP010000327.1:1201-2997 GCA_964639655.1 uncultured Mariniphaga sp. | reverse complement strand
CGGGATTTTGCCGGCGCCCTTTTGTCAAAAAAAGCAAGAAAAGGAATTTTTATCACCACCTCAGGTTTCCCTCAAGGTGCGTTTGATTTTGTTGAAAGTATTGAACACAAAATAATCCTTATAGACGGGGAAAAACTGACGGACCTGATGTTTGAATTTAATGTGGGATTGTCAACTCAATCCATTTATGAAGTTAAAAGAATTGATTCTGATTATTTTGAAGTATAGAACTGGTGAATCCGCTGGCGCATGCCAACGACATCGGGAGCAATTCATGCAAAAAGTACAGGAACAATTTCCGCAGGTAAAAAGCCATCCTTTAGAAAATTCCATTTAAATTTTTAATTTCGGGATTTCAAAATCCATCATTAACTGCTGGATTTGAAATCCTTGCCAGTAAAGAAATGTATTTTTGTAACTATGGAGGAACAACAAAACATAGAATGGAAAGAAAGTTGGCGTGATGAATACCTAAAGTGGATTTGTGGTTTCGCAAATGCACAAGGTGGAAAAATATACATTGGTAAAAATAATAAGGGTGAAGTTGTTGGTATTGATAATGCAAAAAGATTGATGGATGACCTGCCCAACAAAGTCGTTACCAATTTGGGGATTGTCTGCGATATTAATTTACAGGTCGAAAATGAAAAGCAATTCATTGAAATAATTGTCGAACCCTATCCTAACCCTGTAAATTACAAAGGTCAATATCATTACAGAAGTGGAAGCACAAAACAAGAATTAAAAGGAGCTGCGCTTGATAAATTTATGTTGGAACGCAAAGGGAAAAAGTGGGATGGTGTTCCTGTTCCAAATATTTCAATTGCCGATTTAAAGAAAGAAACCTTTGATTTTTTCAGAAAAAAAGCGGTTAAAGCGCAACGAATTGAAGATGATGTTTTGACTGATACCGATGAAGATTTAGTGGATAACTTACAATTGGTTGAAAATACGTACTTAAAAAGAGCAGCAATTCTACTATTTCATCCCAAACCAACTAAATATATTACCGGAGCTTTTATCAAAATTGGATATTTCGAGACTGACGATGAATTGAAATTTCAGGATGAGATTACGGGAAACATCTTTGAACAGGTAGAAAAAACAATGGACTTGCTTTTTACCAAATACATCAAATCATCAATAAGTTATGAAGGTTTAAACAGAGTTGAAAAATATGAATATCCCAAAAATGCTGTTCGTGAGGCACTTTTAAATTCCGTTTCTCACAAAGATTATTCAGGAGGTGTTCCAATTCAAATTAGTGTGTATGACGATAAATTGATTTTCTGGAATGAAGGACAATTACCTGAAAACTGGACAATTGAAAAGTTATTGACCAAACACCCATCGAAACCTTACAATCCAGACATTGCAAATGCTTTTTTCAGAAGTGGATATATTGAATCCTGGGGAAGAGGAACGATAAAAATAATTAACGAATGTATTCAATTTGGTATTCCACAACCCAAATTTTATTATGACATGTCAGGCTTTTGGGTGGAATTTAGAAAAGATAGTTTCAACATTAAGTATTTTGAGTCCCTTGGATTAAATCAGAGGCAAATTGAAGCTTTGAAATACGTCAAAGAAAAAGGTAAGATTACGAATAGTGAGTATCAAAATATAAATGATTGCTCAAGAAACACAGCAAGTAATGACCTTATTGAGTTAGTGAATAAAGAATTGTTGGAAAGTAGTGGGCAAAAGGGAGCTGGAGCTTATTACATTTTAAAAAATGGGTAATTGCACAATAATTGCACAAATTGCACATTGACAAATTAAGGAATATATCA
>CAZXHP010000327.1:0-1101 GCA_964639655.1 uncultured Mariniphaga sp. | reverse complement strand
TCTGTATCTGCATGTTGTGGATCCCATGGTGTCCCACCTGTTTGGATGTTAATTTCCTCTTCAATAGCTTGTGCAGTGTGTCTATTATTATTCAACATAGCATTAGTCCATTTCAAAAGGGGATCTTGTGGCGATTTCTCTTGCCATGATTTTAGAAATTCGTTGATTTCTTTGTTTTTATTTAACCGTTTCAAGGAGACTATATACACAACGTCTGTCGATTTATATCCTCCTGTATAGTCTTTTGTATATGTAATTATCTTTTCATAAAGTTCGTGAGCCTTCTCTTTTTTATTTAAACGTAACATATTTTCTGCTTCCAGAAAATCTTCAATCCTTTCATCCACATCGTAAGGTCGGCCTACACCAAGATTTTCCGGCCAAAGCCTAGCCTTCTCAATTGTTTTTATTGCATCTTCAAATTTCCGGTCTTTTAAATATTGAATGCTTTCCATGACAGCAGCTAACCTGTATGTTATCCTTCCATAACGCGCGCCTTCAAAAGGTAAAATGGTTGTATGCTCAAGTTCATTCAGACTTTCTGCATATAAGCCATTTGCCAATAAACACTTCGCGTGGTTATATTTGAGTGCATCATTGGCAGGAAACATCTCCAATGATTCTTTAGACAGGCTCAATGCCTTTTCAACCAAACCTTTACTTAAATAATACTCAATTACCGCAAGTGATGTTCGCCAATCATCCATCCCCAGTTTTCTTGCCTTCAGTAAATCCTGTTCCGGATCATAATCTTTTTCATCTCTCAGAAGGTCCGTTTTTGCCAAATAAAAATAAGGCGACTCAGGCGAATTTTTACACGCACTAAAAAAATCTTTGGCTAAAGTCTTATTTCCTAAACTCCAGTGTAATAATCCCAAATAATATTTTGGTTTCCAGTTACCTGTTTCATGAATAGCCCATTCCAATGCAGGAATCAATTCCTTTCTAAAAGGAAAAACAAAATCGGACGTACTTTGAATTAACTTTTCAAAATAAAAATCAGATTTTTCTTTGTCATTGCTGTTTTGATACCAGTAAGCTAACTGAAGATGAATCAAAGCATTTTCGGGAGACAATTCAAGTATTTTAATTGCCTCTTCC
>CAZXHP010000326.1:0-3002 GCA_964639655.1 uncultured Mariniphaga sp. | reverse complement strand
CCTAAGTGAAATGGGAACTATTCGTAAAGAGTAGTTCCCATTTGTGGTTTATAAACACGTCATTTCCTGCGTTTGCATTTATTCAAACCGTAATGGCTGAGGAGCAGTGGGGCGAAAACTGTAAAAATCTTTTTTCAATTGTTCTTCCAGAATAAAACCGGTAAAACTCATATCCGAGGGATGGAAGGGATAAAAACCCAACCTCAGGTGAAATGTTTTAAAAACCAGGTTCTCATTATGGATACGCATTCCCAACCCCAAACCGCTGTAATAATTTTCAGTGAAAATAAGGGCTTTGTTCGAACCGATGATTCCCAAATCCGCAAATCCGTAAACCGCCATATTAAACTTGTAAAACTGCTGCCGGATAAAAAGTACGTACTCCAAATCGACACTCAGGCGCTGTTTGCCTATGGCCTCCAGGCTCGAAAATCCGCGAATATGATCATTTCGGTTAAATGTAAGGTTTTCAATTTCGAAACGGCGAATTCCCAGCAAATAATTTGCACGCGCAAACAGCCGGAACCGTTTTCTGCCTGCGTGAATCTGCCTCGAAATAAAATTCAGGGAACCCTGAATTTGACCTTGTTCATATTCATTGTTTTTGAAATATCCTCCGATTCCAGCCGACAAGTAGAGGTACCCCTGCCGTTTAACCAGCAGGTTTCCGTTCGAAAGAAACAAGTGCGCGTAATGCCGGTTTCCGAACTCATTGGCATCGAACCCATAAACCAATTCATTTTTAAAACCTTCAGGGATATCTTCCGTCACACCGTAACTGTAAACCAACTGGTCTTGCAAATACCTGCGCTGTGAAAAAGTAATTCCTGTCAGGTAAAATGTACTGTTCGAAAAGTACTGTAATCCGTCTTGAGACGGTGAAGGGCGATGAAAGTAAGTTCGGTTGAAAACTCCGGCAGACACCACCATTTGCGAATTTTGAGCATTCCCGGGATTTAACTGAAACCCTCTTCCCCCCCAAACATTAAAAAAAGCCAAATCCATTGGTATCGATGTTTTTATAGGATCGTTATCCATAATACGATCAGTCCTGAACATTCTGAGGGCAGATCCTCCAAAACCCCATTTTACGCTGGGAGTAATAAACGGCTTGTCAAGGACGAGACTAAAACCTTCTTTCAGGTAAGTATTCATATACCCGGCAGAAATATCGACAAACTTACCTTTTATATTACTGATTTTATAAAATGTTTCAAGTCCGGTATAGGGCTGCCGGTTTAAATGTCCGACAAAACGAAACGAAATTTCATGTCCGACACCGAAAATATTTTGATTATACAACTCGAGTGCCGCCGAATTACCACCATCCACACCTCCTGAAACTCCAATGGAAAAACGATCTTTTGTAAGTACGTGAACTTTAACCAAACCTTTGTAAATGGAATCTTGTTCCAGTATTATTTTTACATCCTGAATGTAAGGCAATGATCTGATAATACGTTCGTTTTCATACATCAACTCCGGATCAATAAAATCGCCTACCCTAAATAACAACATTTTTTCAATGGTATTCATATTCGATCTGGAGTGAACGGCATTGGCCGTTTTTTCCAGCCACGAATTGGCAGCGCGCGTGGTGTCTTCAAATGTCGGTCCGAATACTTCCAATGGTTGTACCGAAATCTCAGCAATAATTTTGCCGTCCATCTGACTGTAATATTCAAGCGAAAGAGCTTCTTTATCGATATATGGCCTCGGGGGAGATACCAGAAAATCGTAAATAATACGTGTCATTGTTTTTTGCCTGGCTTTAAATTCCAAACTGTCGTAAAACTGTTCGTATTTCTTACCCTTGTTTTTCGCAGGAGTCACATCATCAGGATCGTTTGACTGTGCACTTCCTTCTAAAATTGAAAAAGATACAATCAAAACAAAAATGAATTGAGATTTATTGAATAAGAGATGGTTCCACATTCCAGCTGCATCTATTTTTTTTCGATTAAATTTTGTCAGAAAAATAATGAAATTAAAAACTTAATACAGAATACCATGCTGTTAATTTTAGTTAAAGATGCAATCAAAAACCTCCGCTTTGCGAAGATTTATTACAATACCCTGACGTTTCTTTCGATTTATATCTACCGGGATTTTAAGAGTTAATTTATACTTTTGTTTTGTGGGAAAACTTTACAACATATACAAACGAAATATTTACGGGGTAATGGGAACCCTGCTTTTTCACATTTTACTTTTTTCTCTTTTTCTTTTGGCCGATATCGAAAGAAAAGGGACGGTGCAGGAAGAAGAGTTGCTGATAGAATTTCCGGATATGTTACCCGAACCGGAGTTGGAAGAAGAACCTGCAGAACAGGAGGGCGAGCCCTTACCGAACGAGGCAGCAGCACAATTATCGCAAACACAAAGCAATCGTACAAACATAGCGTCGAACCGTTTAGCCCAACCCGATGAGTTCTTCGATGAGGATTACCTGCGCGAAGTAGAAGCCGCCAAACAACTCGTTTCCGATGTAAACAATCAGCTTTCAAAAGAAAAAGTTAACCTTGACGATATAAAGATGCCGGTTCAAACTACCGAAGGAATGGACCGCGATTCCATAGAAAATATTATATATACCGGCGAAAGCAATATTGTGTATTACCTGGAAAACCGGTACCACATGAGGTTACCAATTCCGGTTTACCTGGCACAAAGCGGAGGGATTGTAATAGTTGATATTGCGGTCAATCGCCAGGGGCAGGTCGTTCAGGCCGAACCGCGGAACAATCCGGCCATCCGCGACGAACAGATTTACCTGTACGCCAAAGCTGCAGCATCCCGAACAGTGTTCAATGCCGATCCTGACGCACCAAATCCACAACGGGGAACCATTCATTACACTTTTATTCCACAATAATACTTTTCCAAAATAAAAATACACTTTAACATGATTTAACAATTTAGAGTTTGCCGGAACCAAAACTGCGGTTATATTTGTGGTACGTTTATTTTCATAAGTTTAGGTTTAGTTAGGTTAGTTAGTT
>CAZXHP010000325.1:0-3063 GCA_964639655.1 uncultured Mariniphaga sp. | reverse complement strand
ACCGGGCTGTGGAGGATTTTGGTGTGCTGTACGAGTTTTTCGAAGCCGAAGAAGCGACCGAAGAGGAAGTTGACAAAGCTTATGACGACGCACTCGGGTTGGTTGAAAAACTGGAAACCAAAAACATGTTGCGCAGCGAGGAAGACCATTTGGGCGCGGTGCTGAAAATAAATGCGGGTGCCGGAGGTACCGAAAGCAATGACTGGGCCGAAATGCTTTTCCGCATGTACACCCGCTGGTGCGAAGACAAAGGCTACAAATTAAAAGTGGCCGACATGCAACCCGGCGACGAGGTTGGTATAAAAAGCTGCATTATTGAGGTGGAAGGCGATTTTGCCTACGGTTATTTAAAAAGTGAAAACGGTGTGCACCGCCTGGTGAGACTCTCGCCGTTTAATGCCCAAAACAAGCGAATGACCTCGTTTACTTCGGTTTATGTAGCTCCGCTAATTGACGACAGCATTGAAATAGAAGTAAATCCTGCCGATATTACCTGGGATACCTTCAGGAGTGGCGGCGCCGGCGGACAAAATGTGAACAAGGTGGAAACCGGCGTGCGGTTGCACCATGCTCCTACGGGAATTGTAATTGAAAATACCGAAAGCCGCTCGCAGGGCGGAAACAAGGAAAATGCACTGCGCCTGTTAAAATCGCAGCTTTACGAAATGGAATTGCGAAAACGCCGTGAAAAGGTGATGGAAATTGAATCGCAAAAAAAGAAAATTGAGTGGGGCTCACAAATCCGTTCGTATGTGCTGCAACCTTACAAAATGGTGAAAGATTTGCGTACCAGCTACGAAACCGGAAATGTGGATGCCGTACTCGACGGCGACCTCGACGGACTCATAAAAGCCTACCTCATGGAATTTGGCGGTCAGTAAATGCCGGTAATATTTGCCGGACGACTTTCTTTTCCTATTTTTAGGAAGGATTCACAAAAGCAAAAATCGAAACGTTTGCTTATTCAAAATAGTCGGGTATGTACACAAATGAGAACTTTATAAACAGGGAAATCAGTTGGCTGTCGTTTAACGAGCGGGTGCTGCAGGAGGCCGAAGACCCCAACACCCCGCTGTTTGAGCGCATTCGTTTTATCGGGATTTTTTCCAACAACCTCGATGAGTTTTTCCGGGTGCGTGTAGCTACCGTGCGCCGGATGGTGGACATCGGCAAAGACGAAGAAAACCTGCTGGGAAACCTCACACCGCCCGAGCTGCACGAAAAAATCCAGGAAATTGTTTCGGCACAGCAGGAAAAGGTGCAGCAAATTTTTCAGGATATTCTCGACGAGCTCAACCATAACAACATTTTTATAGTCAGTGAAAAGGAACTGAACCACAAACAAGGCATTTTTGTGAAAAAATATTTTTACGAAAAAGTGTTGCCCAACCTGGTTCCTATTATGTTGAGCAAGAAAAATAAGTTTCCCTATTTGCGCGACCGGTCGGTTTACCTCGCTGTTAAGTTGATGAAAAAAGCAGACCCCGCAGATTTTGCTTATTCGCTAATCCGCATTCCGGGAAGGTCGGTTCCGCGGTTTCTGGTTCTGCCCAGAGAACGCAAAAAAACTTACGTGATGTTGCTCGACGACGTCATTCGCTACTGCTTCGACGACTTGTTTTTCTATTTCGATTACGACATGTACGAAGCCTACACCATAAAAATTACACGCGATGCCGAGCTGGACATCGACGATGATATTTCCAAAAGTTTCATCGAAAAAATGGCCAGCAGCCTGAAAAAACGCAAAAAAGGAAAACCGGTACGACTGATTTACGACCGTGAAATTCCGCAGGACTTGCTGGATTTCATTCTGAAAAAAATGAAGCTGGACAACGAGGAAAATGCAGTTCCCGGCGGACGCTACCATAACCATAAGGATTTTATGAATTTCCCGGAAATCGGGAAAAAGCGCCACTATTATACCAAACTTCCCCCGTTTACGCATAAGGATTTGCCCATGCACACCAGTATTTTGCGGGTTTTGCGCAAAAAGGACGTGATGCTGCATTATCCTTACCAAACGTTCAATCATTTTATCGACTTTCTGCGCGAGGCCGCCATCGATCCGCAGGTAAAAGAAATGGGAATTACCATTTACCGCGTAGCGCCCGGAAGCCGGGTAGTAAATGCGCTACTGAACGCGGTGCGAAACGGCAAAAAAGTAACAGTGGTGATTGAACTGCAGGCCCGGTTCGATGAAGAGGCCAACATCATGTGGTCGAACAAGCTGCAGGAAGAAGGCGCCGATGTAATTAACGGCGTTCCGGGCATGAAGGTGCACAGTAAACTGGCCTGGATAAAACGACAGGAGGAGGACGGATTCAGAAACTATGCTTACATTGGTACCGGCAATTTTCACGAAGGTACGGCAAGCGTTTATGCCGACGACGGACTGCTCACAGCCGATCCCCGAATAGCCGACGAAGTGGAAAAAGTGTTTGGGTTTTTCAAGCAAAATTACCGCCACTACAATTACAAACATCTGGTGGTTAGTCCGTTTTTTATGCGCGATGTTTTTTCGGAACACATCGACCGCGAAATTGAACGGACCAAAGTCGGTGAAAAGGGCTGGATGATTCTGAAAATGAACAGCCTGATTGACCCCGGGATGATGAAACAATTATATCGTGCAGCAAAAGCCGGAGTAAAAATAGAACTCATTGTGCGGGGCATTTTCGGGTTGCAGCTCGATAAGAAAAAATTCAGGGAAAACATTACCGCTGTTAGTATTGTGGACAAATACCTCGAACACTCGCGCATCTTTTTGTTTGGCAACGGCGGCGACGAAAAAATGTACATTTCGTCAGCCGACTGGATGCCCCGTAACCTGAACCGGCGCACTGAGGTAGCCTGCCCGATTTACGATGAGGGAATTCGGGAGGAACTGAAAGAGATGCTAAAAATCCAGTTGCGCGACAACACCAAAGCCCGCATCCTCGATCCGGAGTTGCAAAACAACTACAATAAAAATAACCTGGAGGCAGTTTACCGGGCACAGGAAGATTATTACAATTACATCAAAAACAAACACCATATTATTATACGAATTTATCATAATCC
>CAZXHP010000324.1:0-3071 GCA_964639655.1 uncultured Mariniphaga sp. | reverse complement strand
ATGCAGGGTGGAAAGGCAATCTGGCTGATCGATCCCGTGCAGGTAAGTCCCGACAGCCTTTCCAAAGGGCATCAGACGCTGGCATTTCCGCGCGATTTAAATTTGAACGACCAGCTTTTCCGCTACGGTGTACGTCTGAACTACGAACTGCTGCAGGATGTGGAATGTGCCCGCCTGCGCGTAAACACAGCCCCCCCGGGCAGTCCGCCGCAATTTACGCTGCATCCCTGGTATTACTCGCCGCTGCTTGTTCCTGCCGACAACCATCCGCTGAGCCGGAATCTCAACCGCGTTTTTACCGGGTTTGTTTCATCCATCGACACCGTTTCGGGCAATCCACAGGTTCAGAAAAATGTCATTTTGTCCACTTCGCCATACGCGCGGACGGTAAAATCACCCTCAACAGTAAGTTTAAGAAACATCGACAATCCGCCGGCACGGGAGCTTTTTAACGAGTCTTTTATTCCGGTAGGCGTAATTCTGGAAGGCACGTTTACTTCGGTTTTCAGCAACCGCATGCTGGAGCCGATCGGAATTTCAGCGACGAAAATTATACCCGAAAGCCGTCCGACAAAAATGGTTGTCATTGCCGACGGCGGTATAATTACCAACCACGTGGACCACTCTGTCAGTCCGCCACGCGTGCAGGAAGCCGGGTTCGACCGTGTTTCGGGACAGACCTTCGGAAACAAGGAATTTCTGTTAAATACCGTGTATTACCTGAACGACGAAAACGGTATTATGCAACTCCGCAACCGTACCCAGAAAATGCGGTTGCTGGATAAAGTCCGCCTGCGCGAGGAAAAACCGTTCTGGCAATGGCTAAACGTTTTACTGCCTCTGCTTGTGGCAGGTTTGTGGGGAATTGTTTACAACGCTATCAGGCGAAGACATTTTACCCGTTCATAAAACCTTGAAAAAATAGAACTTTTCAGCATCGGGGAAAAGATTAAAGTTTGTATATTCGTTACCTGATTTTTCCTTTTTACGTGGACTGAATCAAACATCAAACAGGTGATGTGGAAATCAGAGAAATTACCTGTTCAGTTGAAAAAAACAAAATAAAATATTTATTATGAAGTTTGTTGTTTCTAGTACCGATTTACTGAGTCACCTTTCAGCTATCAGCAAGGTAATCAGCAGTAAAAGCACCATGCCTATTCTGGACAACTTTTTGTTTCAGTTAACCGACACCGACCTGACCATTACAGCTTCCGATCTGGAATCGACGTTAATCACCCACATGGAACTGGACAACACCGAAGGGGAAGGTACAATTGCCGTTCCTGCGCGGTTGCTGATTGACACGCTGAAAGAGTTTCCTGAGCAACCACTGACTTTCCAAATCAACACCGATACCTACGGAGTTGAAATTTTTTCGGATAACGGAAAATACAGCATTGTAGGACAAAACGGAGAAGATTTTCCGGAGCTTCCTGAAATTTCGGAAGAAGAATCGACCTCGATTACAGTTGGCCCGAAAATTTTAATGAGAGGCATTGAAAAAACATTGTTTGCCACAGCCGACGATGAACTGCGTCCGGTAATGAACGGGATTTTCGTTGAGCTTTCGCCCGAGCACATGGGATTTGTGGCGTCTGATGCCCATAAACTGGTGCGGTATCGCAGGTCTGATGCAGCCTCGGAATTCGAATCTTCGTTCATCCTTCCCAAAAAACCCGCAGGGCTGTTGCGTAACCTGTTGCCCAAAGAAGAATACGATGTGAAACTGGAATTCGACAATAAAAATGCGCAGTTCACACTCACCAACTACAAACTTATTTGCCGCCTGGTGGAAGGAAATTATCCGAGCTATAATTCGGTTATTCCGAAGAACAATCCCAATAAAATGATCATCGACAGACTGGCATTTTACAATACGGTAAAAAGAGTTTCAGTTTTCTCCAATCAGGCCAGCAACCTGATTAAACTCAACATAAACGACAACCAACTGGTGGTTTCGGCTCAGGACATCGATTTTTCCATTTCGGCTGTTGAAAGATTAAGTTGCGAATACGACGGTGAAGAAATTGAAATCGGCTTCAAATCAACCTTCCTGCTCGAGATTCTTTCCAACATTTCGGCCAGCGATGTAAAAATGGAAATGAGCGATCCTTCAAGGGCCGGGCTGCTTTTACCGGCAGAAACCGAAGAAGAGGCAGAAGATGTGCTCATGCTCCTTATGCCAATGATGATTAATGCTTAAACCCGTTTCATGCAGTTAAAACTAAAAAATCCGGTCGTGTTCCTCGACCTTGAAACAACAGGAATTGACATTGTAAAAGATCGAATTGTGGAAATTGCCCTTCTAAAAGTACATTTGGATGGCACCGAAGAAGAACTCCTGCATCGGGTGAATCCGGAAATGCCCATTTCGGCGGAGGCCACCAGGGTTCACGGAATTACAAACGAAGATGTGGCCAGCGAACCCACCTTTAAAGAAGTGGCTAAAAAACTGGCGAAATATATTGAAGGATGCGACCTGGCAGGTTTTAACTCCAATCGGTTCGACATCCCCTTGCTGGCAGAAGAATTTTTGCGTGCCGATGTGGATATCGACCTGAAAAAACGGAAATTTATCGATGTACAGGCCATTTTCCACAAAATGGAAAAACGTACGCTTGCGGCTGCTTTCCTGTTTTACTGCAAAAAACCACTGACCGACGCACATAGCGCGCTGGCAGACACCAGGGCCACTTACGAAGTTTTAAAGGCCCAGCTCGACACCTACCGGGGAGTGGAATACGAAGACAACCACGGAAAAACCTCGATACCCATTGAAAACGATGTGGAAAAACTAAGCGAATTTTCGGCCTACGACCGGAACGTGGATTTTGTGGGACGCATTGTTTACGATGAAAACGGTGTGGAAGTTTTTAACTTCGGCAAAAACAAAGGCGTTCCTGTAGAAAAGGTGTTGCAGGAACAACCCGGTTATTTTGGCTGGATTATGAACAGCGAATTTCCGCTTTATACCAAAAAAGTGCTCACACAGATTAAACTGCGTATGCTGGAGAAATAAGGTCAGTTCAAGGTTTTGAATAAATGAAGATTATTTGTATTGGCAGAAA
>CAZXHP010000323.1:0-3118 GCA_964639655.1 uncultured Mariniphaga sp. | reverse complement strand
TTCCTGCTTTTGGTTGTATGCGAAAAGAAAATGGCCGATCAAAAAAGATGCTTTCGGTTCATGGAGAAAAATTCAGGTGGAACAACCCTTTTGCAGATAAACAGCAACTGCAAATACATTGATCTCACAGGGGAAATTAACTTGTCGGACAATGAAATTGAATTTAGATTGCTGAATGAAAACAGGGCGTTTTATGCCATCCGGTTTCATTCCATCGACACGTTTTCGGTTGACGGAACTTTTTGTGCCAATCCCGGATTCCGGCAAATAGAGAACAGCAGTCTTGATTGGGTGTTTGCACTGTTTTTAATCGTTTTTGCTTTGCGGGGCAGCCTGGGACACCCTCACTTTTACCTTCCGAAAAGTAAACTGAATGAATAGAAATTTAAGGGTTTTAACTCCATTTTAAACACGCTCGACCCATATTTTTACACCTTCAACCCAAACTTCTTTTTTTTATAAAATAGCTTGATTACTTTTATTCCTGATATAGATAAAATGAAAACATATGGTATTCAAACAAATACATAAATTCTTCCCCTACGGCAAGCTGTTTAAGCTGGTTTTTGGCATGGCTGTTATCGTTCAGCTCGTTGTAATTACGTACAATCACTTTACCGGATACCACGAATTGCATGGGTTTAATGCGTTTTTTTTCAGAATTGTCAGGGGAATAATTTACAGCATGATTGCCGGATTTGCAATGGCTTATCCCGACCTTTTTGTGATTCGGTACCTGAACAAAAATTTCCAGTGGAGCAAAGGAGCCCTGAAAAGAGCCGTACTTCAGTTTGTGCTCATGTTTGTTATTGCCGTTACGGTTTCTTCACTGTTAACCACTTTTGCTCATTGGTTGAGCAACTATCCGCAAGGATTGCCAAATGTTTTGTTCAACAATATGCTTATTTATGCTGTGGTGAATGCTTTCTTTATGTCAATTCTTGAAGCCTGGATTTATCTGGAAGAAGGCATAAAGGAAAAATTAAAGGCAGAAAAATTACAACAGGACCTTATAACGGAAGCTGCCAGCCGGGCCAAGGCTGAAGCCCGGATAGAAATGGAAGAGGAAAAAAACAAATATGCCCAAAAACTGATAGAGCAAGAGAAAAAACTGAACCGCCATTTGGAGGATGAAATACAAAAACGTGAGGCAATTACCAAACAGCTAAACCAAAGCCGCGGGCAGCTCAACAGTATCCTCACAAACCTGGCCGGAGCAGCTTACCGGTGCTATTTCGACGCCCAATACACCATGAAATACATCAGTGAAAAGATTTTCGATATATCGGGCTACCATGCAACCGAATTTATTGACAATGCCGAACATTCATTTGCTGCTGTAATTCATCGCACTGACCAGGACTTTTGCAGACAAAACATTCAGGAAGCCGTTCTAAATAAAACCGCTTATGAATTCGAGTACAGAATAATTCACAAAAACGGCAAGGTGGTTTGGGTAAGTGAAAACGGAAAAGGCATTTACAACGATAAAGATGAACTTATTTATCTTGATGGAATTATTATAGACATTACCCGAAGAAAAGAAGCCGAATTTGCCGCTGCCGAAAGTGAACGAAACTACAAAGAATTGATGTACCTGCTTCCGCAACCCATTTTCGAGCTCGACATCGATGGAAATATTCTGTTTGTAAACGACGCGGGCAAGGAGTTCTTCGGAATTGTAATGCCCGAAAATCCCGCAGAAAAAATATCAGCCCTGGATTTTATGGTGAAGGAAGATGTGCCCAGGGTTCAGAGTATGATAAAAAAACAGCATGAAACCAGTCATTCTGCGCCAAATGAATATACCGTAAAACGACCCGATGGCTCGCGTTGCCCGGTACTTATTTATGGTTCACCCATTATCCGCGACGAAAAAGTTGTTGGCAGACGCGGGATCATTATCGATATTTCAGAAAGAAAAAAACAAGAACTAAAGTTGCTAAAGGCGAAGGAGGAACTGGAGCGGATTAACAATACACTTGAACAAAGCGTTGCCGAACGTACCAAACAGCTCACTGAAGCAAACACGCAATTACTGAAAGTACAAAAGGAAAATTTGCAGTCGCAGTTTGAAGTGTTGAAACAACAGGTGAACCCGCACTTTCTTTTTAACAGTTTGAATGTGCTGACCTCGCTCATAAAAATTGACCCCGATTTGGCTGAATCGTTCACCGAAAGACTTTCGAAGGTTTATCGCTATGTGCTCGAAAACAAGGAGAAAGATTTGGTGTGCCTGAGTACCGAACTGGAGTTTTTAAATGCCTACCTGTTTCTGCTCGAAATCCGGTTTATGAAAAAACTGTTTATCGATATTCAAATCGACAAATCGTATTCCGACTACCTGATTTTGCCCATTGCCATTCAGTTGATTATTGAGAATGCCATTAAACACAACACTTTTTCGAAAGTTCAGCCCTTGAAAATTGAGATATTTATTGATGAACAGCAGCGGTTGAATATCATAAACAACCTGAATCTGAGGGGAACCAAACTTGTTTCTACGGGAGTCGGACTTGAAAACATCAATCGCCGCTATGCCCTCGTGTCGGATCAAAAACCCGAGTTCATTAAAACAACAGAACAGTTTATTGCAAAACTTCCGCTGCTGAAATCGGAAAAAATTGAAACAGAATAACAGAATAAACAGAAATAAGATGAAAGTTGTAATTATAGAAGACGAAGCATTTGCCGCTTTGCGGTTAAAAAAAATGATTCAGGAATTTAATCCCGAAATTCAAATCCTTGCCGAACTGGAGTCGGTAGCCGAATCAGTGAAATGGTTCAAATCGAACCCCGAACCCGATTTGATATTTCTGGATATCCACCTGGAAGATGATTTAAGCTTTGCCATCTTCGACCAGGTAAACATTTCAAGCCCGGTTATTTTCACCACTGCTTTCGATGAATATGCCATTAAAGCATTTAAATTGAAAAGCATCGACTACCTGTTGAAACCGATAGTGCACGAAGAATTGGCGGCAGCTTTAAAAAAGTATGAGCAGTTTAGCGGATTGCATCACAACTCCGTGGATTTGCAGTCGCTTTACAATCTGTTGACGAACACTGACAAAAAATACCGCGAGCGTTTTTCCATTTCGGTGGGCACAAAAATCAA
>CAZXHP010000322.1:0-3124 GCA_964639655.1 uncultured Mariniphaga sp. | reverse complement strand
TGTCTGTGCCTAAAATTCTTCTTGATGCAGGGATAAAAGTTCATCCAGCTTATTGTCCCAAAATATTGAGCTCTAACCTCAGCATAAAACAAAGAATAATATCCATTGATTGTTTATGACCTGCCTGGTAGAGGAGATTCAACCAACGTGTGAATGATGGAAAGAAGAAATTTTATAACAATGTTTTCTGCAGGCAGCGGTGGTATGCTCCTATCCGGGCTACTGCAAGGTTCAAAAATATTTACCGCTTCCGATAAAAACCTAAGGTTATCTGATGGATTTTCTGCCGATGTTCTTAGAGAACTCAGCAGGAGAGTATATTTCCATTGAACGTTTTATCATTTCCTGAATTTTCTTTTCCCAGTCAATTTTCATCTTAGTTTTAATGCTGTTCAAAAACATCGTTCTGTTGTTTCTTAACTCACTTACCAAAAACCAGGTTAAATGTGCATCAGGATATTCATAGTTCGAATAGTTTAGTATGGAATCAGCTATCATATCTATAATTTCAGAATACAGTTTATTTTTTGTTCTGAAATAATAATGGATAATCGCCTTACTAACGCCTGCTTCCCTGGCTATTTTTTCAATGGTTGTTCCATAATATCCGTATAGCAGAAAATTTTCTCGTGCGCTACTTAGTATTTTTTCTTCGGTTGTCATTAAAATGAGTTTTCATTCTAAAATCTTAATTTTTCTGTCATTATTCCAAACCGAATAACATCCAGATGATGGTTAAAATAGATATTGTAGTAATCCATTCCATGGAATACCTGTGCAAAAAATCCAATATCTTCCAGGAATTTCGGGTGATAATAAAACGTTAATTTCAAATTAAGTCTTTTTGATGAGAAGTTATCCCATTCTTCCACTCTGCCAAACATCCACGTTGTTTCACCTTTCAGTGAAATCCGGGCTTTTTTCCGGCTATTTATATTTTCAGTTACCGGCAGTTTGAAAATCGAAACGGTGTTGTGCCAACGCACGGTACTGTATCTTCCTGCCAGTTCGTCGGCCGACCAGGCGGGAGGATGTATTTCTAAAGACGTCTTCAAAAACTGATGCGCATTAAAACGGCTGATATAGTTGGTTTTAATAATTCCTGCTTCAAAATAGTTGGTGGCAAAATCACCCGACAACAAATTTACTTCCCCGTTTTCAAGATAAAAATCACCATCCTGCCCGTTGGAATGGTGAGCTATTTTCCCAAATAAACTGAGTGTATTTTTGTCCTTTTTCGGAGACATTAAATAATAGGCCGTTATTTGGGGCATGTAACTGGGTGTTCTTACCGGGTACGACCTTTCCTGGTACATCCGGATGATAATTTGCGGGGTTAACACGCCCATCAACCGGGAATCTTTGCTTTTGCGGATGTAAAACCCGGGGCTTAAGTTGGCTTCAAACCAAAGCGGTTCAATGTTACCGATATCGGTTGGAAATGTGATATAACTGTTTCCCTGGTTAACCTGGGCGATTAACCCGAGTTCAGTGAAAGAAACAGTACCGGTATCCTGTCCTTTAACCTGAATAAAAAGGAAAACACCGTAAAATATATAGAACAATACCCGTTTCATCTTGCTACATATAGATAATCTTAACCTGAATTGTTGTATCCGCTCTCAAAACAATTCCTGCTTCCGAAAATTTAGGTTTGTTAAACATCCCAATGGATTCATAGTTGGAAAATCCGATGCCCTCTTTGGGCAGAACCATGCCCTTTTTAATTTTGCCATTCTCGTCTTCGTCGTGCAAAATATTTATTGCATATTTTCCCGGAGGCAGGTCTTCGAAAGTAACCGTCGAAAAACCATCCGCAATTTTAGCGGTATGTTTCCTGTAATATTTTTTATAATCCTCATCAGGGAATGCGTCCGGGGTGTGATACAAAGCAAATTGCACCACCCCTTTTGAATTACGCAAATCAGCGACTTCAACAGTTAAAGAAAAAGTTATTTCTTCCTTTTGATTGCCGAATGAGGTAAAGAGAATAATAGTCCCTAAAAGACCAAAACCATAAATTATTTTTTTCATTTCAACCATTTTTAAACCAGATCAATCCTTATTAATTCCTAATTTTCTTTTAATTCCTTACGCTCCAATATTTTCAGGTCAAGTTGATAATTGCTGAAAGAAACTTTAAAAAACAGACGGTACAGTACCGGCACAAACAGCAGCGTGATGAGTGTGGCATAAAACAACCCGAAGATGATGGCCAGTGTGAGCGGCTCCCAAAGTAAATCGCCTGAAAACCAAAGTGGCAACATTCCCATGGAAGTTGTCAGTGTGGTGAGAATTACCGGTCTGAACCGGTTGTTGGCTGCTTTCAAAATGGCGTCGCGCCGGTCCAAATCAGGGTTTTCAGCAATTTCCACATCAATACGGTCGATAAGGATGATGGCGTTGTTCACCACAATTCCGGCAAGGGCAATAACCCCCAGGACGCCGAAAAAACTCACAAACGAACCGCCGATAAACCATCCGGCCACCACACCAATCATTCCCAATGGAATAGAAAATACGATGATAGTGGCTTTGCGGATGGAATTAAACTGGAGGACCAGCAAAATGACAATAAGGAAGAATGCCAGGGGCAGGTTGGCAAAAATGGCTCCCAGGTTCTCAATTTTATCTTCATCTTCGCCTCCCAGTTCGTAATCGTAGCCCAAATCCCATCCGGCTTTATGCTCATCCATCCAGGGGGTGACGGCTTCAAAAATATCGGAAGCATTATACCCGGGCTCCAGGTAAGCGCCCACAGTCATGGTTCGTTTCAAATCTTTGCGAATCACCTTTCCAAATTGCCATTCCACCTTTACATCGGCCACCTGCGAAAGCGGTACGTTTTGATTTCGGACCGAAGAATAAACAGTAAATGCCTGTACAGTTTCGATGTCGTGTTCATCGCTGTTTTCATTTTTCAGGAAGATAGGAATCTGCTCATCGGAGTCGAAAAAGTCACCGACTTTCATTCCCGACAAGCCGGTATTCAGTGCCAAAGCAATCTCCATATTGGTTAACCCGGCGCGTTGTGCTTTGTCAGGGTCAATATCAACCACCAGCTTTTTAATTTTTGGCCCCCAATCGTCGGTAATATTTTTGGCTCCCTCAATAGTCACCAGTT
>CAZXHP010000321.1:0-3128 GCA_964639655.1 uncultured Mariniphaga sp. | reverse complement strand
TGAACGGGAATATTGGACAACAAACCGCTAAGCCAATTTTTATGCAAGCCGAAGAATTGTCAGTATAACCTGAAAACACTGAAATACCGGGTGATTTTTTGTCACTATTCTTTTTAAATTCTTTTTTTGGTGCATATTTTGAAAAGGCTAATTTTGTTGAATTCACCCCAAATTGCCCGGGTTGTAAACCGAATAGTGTTTGCACCTGCTTGAATAAAATGTGTGAGATAAAACCATAATTAATAATTTAAGGAGGATTTTTTTATGTTGAATCGTACACAAATTTTAACCCGAATTTTTCTCCCATTCTTTTTTATGTTTTTAACCGGCAGTTCCTTTGTTTCGGCACAGGCACTGCGATTGTACACCCCCTACACAAAAATTACCGTTCCGCCGGGCGAATCCATCGACTATTCCATCGATGTCATCAATAACGGTTCGTCGATTGGAACAACTGAAATTTCAGTAACAGGTTTGCCCGAATCCTGGTCTTACACCTTGCGGTCGGGAGGCTGGGATGTGCAGGAGATTTCAGTTTTGCCGGGCGAAAAGAAAACTATGAACCTAAAAGTGGAAGTGCCGTTTGAAATTGACAAAGGCAGTTATACATTTCGGGTGGTGGCACGCAACTACACGGTTTTACCGCTTTCTGTGAATGTTTCGGAGCAGGGCACGCTAAAAACCGAATTTACATCTGAACAGGCCAATATGCAGGGGCATGCCACATCGAACTTTTCATTCAGAACAAAACTGAATAACCAAACCGGCGAAAAGCAGTTGTATGCACTGGCATCAAATGCTCCGCGGGGATGGAATGTTGTTTTTAAACCCAACTACCAGCAAGCCACATCGGTTGAAATCGAACCTAATCAAAGCAAAGATATTTCTATTGAAATTAAACCACCTTTCAATGTAAAAGCCGGAAAATATAAAATTCCGGTAATGGCAAGCACCAGCGCCACATCGGCGAGTCTCGATCTGGAAGTGGACATCACAGGCACATACGAAATGGAGCTGACTACACCCAGCGGATTACTCAGTGCCGGCATAACAAGTGGCAGGCAAAAACGGATTGACTTAGTTGTGCGCAATACCGGGTCGTCTGATCTTGAAAGTGTAAGAATGAGTTCGTCGAAACCACAGGGTTGGGAAGTCACTTTCGAGCCCGACACCATTCCAATAATTACCGCCGGCGAAACAGCAGAAGTTCTGGCCACCATTAAAGCCTACGAAAAGGCTATTCCGGGCGATTATGTAGTCAACCTCACTGCGCAAACTCCGGAAACCAATTCAAAAGCAGCTTTCCGTATGTCTGTAAAAACATCTATGCTTTGGGGCTGGCTGGGAATTCTGATCATTTTAGGCGCAATTTGGGTCATTTACTATCTGTTTCGCAAATACGGAAGGAGGTAAATAATGCGTTCAGAAATTATTGAAATAAAAAATCTTACTAAAAAATATGGCGATTTTACCGCCGTAGATCAACTTTCGCTTTCCATTGGCAAGGGGGAAATTTTCGGGTTGCTTGGGCCGAACGGTGCAGGAAAATCTACGACAATACTTATGCTGATGGGTCTGACCGAACCTTCCGGAGGACAGGTAAGCGTGTGTGGACTCGATCCGGTGCGTCAACCCATTGAAGTAAAAAAACGGGTGGGTTATCTGCCCGAGGACGTGGGGTTTTACGATGACCTCACCGGTTTCGAAAATCTGGTGTACACCGCCAAACTGAACGGAATTCCGGACCGGGAAGCTGCGAAGAAATCCCGGCAGCTTTTAACACGCGTCGGGCTTCAGGAGCAGATGGAAAAAAAAGCCGGAAAATATTCCAAAGGAATGCGGCAACGCCTCGGTTTGGCCGATGTGTTGATGAAAAATCCGGAGGTAATCATTCTCGATGAACCGACACTGGGAATCGACCCATCCGGAATCAGGGAATTTCTGGACCTTATTGTAAAACTGAGCCGGGAAGACGGAATTACCGTATTGTTTTCGTCGCACCACCTGCATCAGGTGCAACAGGTTTGCGACCGCGTAGGCATTTTTGTAAAGGGAAGATTGCTGGCCGAAGGCAATATTGCATCGCTGGCCGGTCAGCTGTTTTCAGGAAGTGCTTTCAACGTGGAGGCCAGAATTGTTTCCGTTGATTCAGCAACCGATAATTCCGGAATGAGTGGCTTTTCGCATGAAATTTTAACCGGGGAACTGAAAAAAATTGAAGGTGTTGAAAATGTTTCATGGAATAATAACACGGTTAACATCTCGTGCAGCAGCGATGTAACATCCGAAATTGCCCGGGTAATCGTTAGTTCGGGTGCGGGTTTGGCGTCGCTGAATAAAAAAGAATATGGACTGGACGATATTTACTACCGCTATTTTGAAGGAGGAACAAATGATGAATGAAACAACAATTCAAAATAAAACCGAAACAAAAACCGGCTGGGAGGATAAAATACAACGTTTTATCTGGTTTTTACAGGATAAATTCAAAACAATTCAAAACCCGGGAACAGAATCGGGCGTGTTCAGGGCGATGGTTTTGAAGGAAGTGAGCGATCATATTCGGAGCTGGCGGGTAATTATTTTGATTGGAATTATTGTGCTAACCAGCGTCGGTTCGCTATACACCGCACTTTCGGGCATTTCAGATGCAGCAAAACCGGGCAGCAGCGAGGATGCCTTTTTCTTTTTAAAACTGTTCACTTTGTCGGATGGCAGTCTGCCGTCGTATTTTGTGTTCATCGGATTTTTGGGACCGCTGCTGGGCATCAGTCTGGGTTTTGACGCCGTAAATTCGGAACACAGCCGCGGAACACTGAGCCGGATGCTGGCACAGCCCATTCCGCGCGACTATGTGATTAACGCAAAATTTGTTGCAGCATTACTGGTGATTTCGGTCTTGTTTTTTGTGTTGAGCTTTCTGGTGATTGGCGCCGGATTGATTGCACTCGGCATCCCTCCCACTCCCGAAGAGTTTCTGCGCATTATCTTTTTCACCCTGCTCAGCATTGTTTACGTGGCGTTGTGGCTGAATTTGTCGGTTTATTTTTCGGTGAGGTTTAAGCAACCGGCAACTTCGGCATTGGCGGGTATAGCGGTTTGGTTGTTTTTTACGGTGTTTTACCCGC
>CAZXHP010000320.1:0-3130 GCA_964639655.1 uncultured Mariniphaga sp. | reverse complement strand
AATCTCCAGCCCTTGATTCATGCCCGCAGCGGCGGGGGGTGTGCGTACGTGTTTACACTACCACACCAAAAAAACCGAACTCGGCTATGCGTAAAGTAGCCAGGGTGCGGCTTACCAACGGAAAAGAGGTGAACGCCTATATTCCGGGAGAAGGTCACAACCTTCAGGAGCACTCCATTGTACTGGTACGCGGCGGAAGGGTAAAAGACCTGCCCGGTGTACGTTACCACCTGGTGCGTGGCGCGCTCGATACGGCAGGAGTTGAAGGTCGCCTGCAGCGCCGTTCGAAATACGGAGCAAAAAGGCCGAAAAAATAAAAACGTATAAATTAATTGTAAACTCGTTATTTACAGTGGTTGGGTTGAGTAAGGAATTCTCCAAAGTCTTCCGGAGATGAACTGAAGACCGCCTCACGGGCAGCCGATTTAAATAACACTAAAAGAATTAAAATGAGAAAGACAAAACCAAAGAAGCGAATTCTTTTGCCGGACCCAAAGTTCAATGATACTTTGGTAACCCGGTTTGTCAACGATTTGATGAAAGACGGTAAAAAGTCTGTGGCGTATTCCATTTTTTACGATACGCTCGACCTGGTGGAAAAGCGCGTAAAGGATACGGAGCTTTCTCCGCTCGAAGTCTGGAAAAAAGCCCTCGAAAATGTAACACCGGCTGTTGAGGTAAAAAGCCGTCGTGTGGGGGGCGCTACTTTTCAGGTTCCAATGGAAATCAGGCCCGAAAGAAAAACAGCCATCAGTATGAAAAACCTGATATTGTTTGCACGCAAGCGGTCGGGAAAATCGATGGCCGACAGGCTGGCTGCAGAGATTGTTGCAGCGTTCAACAACGAAGGAGGGGCATTTAAAAAGAAAGAAGATACCCACCGTATGGCTGAAGCAAACCGTGCTTTTGCGCACTTCAGATTTTAGTTTGGTCGAGGAAAATGGTAAAATGGTTTGGATTAGATAATTGGTAAATAAAAATGGCTAAACAAGATCTGAAATATACAAGAAATATCGGCATCATGGCGCACATCGATGCAGGAAAAACAACCACAACAGAACGAATTTTGTTCTATACCGGTTTGACCCACCGCCTTGGCGAAGTGCACGATGGCGCCGCAACAATGGACTGGATGGAGCAGGAGCAGGAGCGGGGGATTACGATCACCTCGGCTGCAACTACTACTTTCTGGAAATACATCGACCAGGAACATAAAATCAACATTATAGATACTCCCGGACACGTCGATTTTACAGTGGAAGTAGAACGTTCACTGCGGATTCTGGACGGCACGGTTGCGCTGTTTTGCGCCGTTGGAGGTGTCGAGGCACAATCGGAAACTGTGTGGCGTCAGGCCGAAAAATACGGTGTTCCGCGTATTGCTTTCATTAATAAAATGGACCGCCAGGGCGCCGATTTTTTTAATGTTTACAATGAAATTAAAGAAAAATTAGGAGCGAATCCGGTACCTGTTCAAATTCCTATCGGCGCTGAAGAGAAGTTCGAAGGAATTATCGATCTCATTGAAATGAAAGCTGTTCGCTGGTTCGAAGATGAAACCATGGGAACAAACTACAGCCTGGAAGAAATACCTGCTGATTTGATGGAACACGCGGAGGAGTGGCGTGGAAAGTTGGTGGAATCGGTTGCCGAAGTCGATGATGAAATCCTGGAACGCTATTTCGAAGACCCTGACTCCATCACAAAAGAGGAAATGTTGGCGGTAATCCGGCGGGCAACCATAGAGGGTGTTATTATTCCCCTGATGTGTGGTTCGGCTTTTAAAAACAAAGGAGTTCAACGGTTACTCGACGCAGTGTGTGCGTTTCTGCCAAGTCCGCTCGATAAAGGCGATGTTACCGGTATTAATCCGGTTATCAGTAAAGAGGTAAAACGTACGGCTAATGTGGAAGAACCGCTGGCAGCACTTGCGTTTAAAATTGCCACCGATCCTTTTGTGGGCCGTCTGGCCTATATGCGTGTTTATTCCGGCAAAATTGAAGCCGGTTCGCAGGTGTTAAATTCCCGTACAGGAAAAAAAGAACGCATTTCGCGCCTTTACCAGATGCACTCCAACAAGCAAAATCCGAAAGATGTAATTGAAGCAGGTGATATTTGTGCAGCAGTAGGATTTAAAGACATCCGTACCGGTGACACCCTTTGCGATATAAAACATCCGATTGAGCTGGAAAGTATGGATTTTCCAGAGCCTGTTATCGGTATTGCCGTTGAACCGAAATCGCAAAAAGATCTCGACCGGTTGTCCAACGGACTTTCGAAACTGGCCGAAGAAGATCCCACATTTCAGGTGCATACCGACCACGAATCGGGTCAAACCGTAATTCGGGGAATGGGTGAATTACACCTCGAAATTATTATCGACCGCCTGAGAAGGGAGTTTAAAGTGGAATGCAATCAGGGCGCTCCGCAGGTGGCCTACAAAGAAGCCATCAGCCAACTGGTTGAATTGCGCGAAGTGTTTAAGAAACAAACCGGTGGCCGCGGTAAATTTGCCGATATTTCCGTAAAAATAGAACCGGCCGAAGACGGAAAAGCCGGGCTGGAATTTATCGATCAGGTAAAAGGCGGAAACATCCCGCGCGAATATATTCCGTCGGTTCAAAAAGGATTTACCGACGCTATGTCGAACGGTCCGCTTGCCGGATTCCCGTTAGACAGTTTGAAGGTTACGCTGCTCGATGGTTCTTTCCACGCAGTGGACTCCGACCAGTTGTCTTTCGAAATTTGTGCGCGGCAGGCATTCCGTCATGCCGCATCTAAAGCCGGCCCAAAATTGCTCGAACCCATTATGAAACTGGAGATTGTAACTCCTGAAGAGTATATGGGCGACATCATCGGCGATCTGAACCGTCGTCGCGGCGATGTTACAGGCATGATGAGCAAGGGAAATGCCCGCGTTATTCATGCCAATGTACCGCTGGCCGAGCAGTTTGGTTATGTTACCGTGTTGCGGACTTTATCGTCGGGAAGGGCTACTTCGTCTATGGAGTTCAGCCACTACCAGGAAGTTCCGCAAAATCTGGCCGTCAAAGTGCTGGAAAATGTACAGGGAAAAGTTGATTTATTATAAATAATTTTAACAGAGTTCTCAAAATGAGCCAAAAGATCA
>CAZXHP010000319.1:0-3131 GCA_964639655.1 uncultured Mariniphaga sp. | reverse complement strand
AAACAAAAGTATGGAGTGTAGTGGCTGAGTTGGGAACCGGAAGTTTTAAATTCCGTGCAAACGACGCCTGGGACATCAACCTGGGCGACAACGACGCAGACGGATCACTGGAATACGACGGTGCCAATATTGCCGTTGACGAACCGGGAAAATACCTGATTCAGCTTTATCTCGCCATTCCCGATTATACATATTCTGTTGAAAAATACAGCTCTGATGGTCGTGGCATGTTTCATACCGACGGGCAAACCCTGGAAATTGAAAGCATGTTTGAATTTACCAACGGTTATGCCGTGAAAAAATGGAAAAACGTAACTTCAACCGGGCAAACCGGTTCGGCTGTTGATTTTGTTGATACCGACTTTCCGCTATTCCGTTTGGGTGACGTTTATCTGATGTATGCCGAAGCAGTTCTGCGCGGTGGCTCTGGTGGCGATGCTGCAACAGCATTAAACTATGTAAACATGATTCGTACAAGGGCGTATGGCGACGAAGGCGGAAATATCACTTCTGCTGATTTGAACCTCGACTTTATACTCGATGAACGCGCCCGCGAACTTTACTGGGAGGCACAACGCCGAACAGACCTTATCCGGTTTGGAAAATTCAGCGGCGGTGATTACCTCTGGGAATGGAAAGGTGCCGTGAAAAACGGACGATCAATCGATGTCAAATTCGATATTTTCCCGATACCGGCTGCTGATGTTATTGCCAATCCGAATCTTACGCAGAATTCCGGTTATTAATTTTTCAATTTAAAAATGAATAGCAATGAAAAATATTAAAAAAATAATTTACGTTTTCCTGGCTTTTTCGCTGCTGTATGCCTGCGAGGAAGTGGAAAGAGAACCGGTGATTATTCCGGGCGATTCGCCTGCATTAAGTCAGCCGGCCTCAGGTACCCAGGTAGTATTTCAAAGGGTAAATGCCGCTGAAGAGTCGATTACTTTTACCTGGAGTGAAGCTGATTTTGGCTTCCCCAGTGCAACTGTTTACAATCTTTGGGTTGATGCAGCGGGTAACAATTTTGGCAATGCAATGGAACTGGCATCTACTTCAGAATTTTCGGCTGGCATTACGCATGCAACATTAAACGAAAAGCTGATGACCATGGGTTTCCCCGCAAACGAACCTGTAGCCATTGAATTCAGAGTGGAAGCAACGGTTAACCCGAAATATTCACTCTATTCACAGCCGGTGAATATGACGGTAACACTTTATGCCGCTTCATTCCCGCCTATTTATATGATTGGCGCCAGCGTGGGCGGCTGGGATACCAGCAAAGCCGTGGAAGTGGTCTCTACAGGCGAACCTTTCAATTACATCACCATCTGGAATTTCGATGCTTCAAACGGTGCAAACTTCCGCTTTTTCAGCCAACCCGAATGGAGCGCTTCGCTGGGTGGTTACGATAAGTTTACCAGCTTTCCTGAAGATTTGCTGGAACCGGCTACCGGCGATGATGATCCGAATTTCAACTTTATTGGTGAAGCGGGTTGGTACGAAATACTGGTAAATACCGAAACCGGCACCATTGAGATGGAAGCAGTGAATGAACCGGGCATGTACCTAACAGGCGACGCAACACACGGCTGGGGATGGGACGAACCGGTTACCGCTTTGCAATATAAAAGTTATAAATTGTGGGAAGGTGATGTTGCTTTCACCCAGGGAGGTGCATTCAGGCTATTCGCCCAGAAAGACTGGGGCCCGACCAGCTACGGATATGATGTAGTGGTGAATTACGACACCGATTACATCGATGTGATGGAAGGCCACGACGACCCGAACTGGGAATTCCTGAAACCTTCAGGAACCTATCACGTAGCAGTGAATCTGAGAACCAACACGATAGAAATTAGTGAATAATTTGTCTGCTTCTCTTATACACCATTCCAGAAAGCGGATTGATAGTTAATTTTCTTAACCAAGAGTCATCGGAAACCTTTCTGGTGGCTCTTTTTGTAGAAAAGAAAAATGAAAAGATATGAATAAGCTGAGCGTTGTTTTTTTGTTTTTAGTGTTGACGGTTCCTTTGTTTTTGAAAGCCCAGGTAACCACCGAGCCTGCTTTGCCGGTAGCCACTCAAAAAGTAATCATCACATTCGATTCATCTGAAGAGACCCGGCTGGGTTATTTTACCGGCGATTTATATGCCCACACCGGGGTTGGAATTGAAGGGAAGGGTAACTGGCAAAATATAGTTGGTGGTGGCGATAGTTGGGGAAACAACGAAGTTCAGCCAAAGCTCACCCACAAGGGAAACGGGATTTACGAACTGGAAATTTCGCCAGATATCAATTCGTTTTATTCGGTGGCCAGCGGTGAAAAAGTAATTAATATGTCGTTTGTTTTTCGCTCGGCAGACCAGTCGAAACAAACCAACGACCTTTTTGCAGATGTTTACGAGGAAGGCCTGGTGGTACAAATTACCGAACCTTCTTCAAACTCAATTTTACCGAAAAATCAATCGGTTAATATTTCTGCGCAGTCGTCAATGGATGCCGACCTGAGGCTATACCTTAACGAATCGATTCTTTCACAAAATTCAGGGAAAACCATTTCAACCACCTATTCTTTTTCTGAGAGCGATTTGTACTGGCTGATTGCCGAAGCTACAGCCGGTGAAGAAACCAAAAGAGATTCGGTGCAGGTATTTGTTCGGGAAGATGTTACCGAAGAAACACTGCCGGAAGCCTGGCGGAAAGGAATCAATTATCCGTCGGACAATTCTGCCGCACTGGTGTTTTATGCACCTTTTAAAGAATTTGTGTTCGTTTTGGGCGATTTTAACAACTGGGAACCCCAAAACGCATACCAGATGAAAAAAGACGGAGACCATTTCTGGCTCGAAATTTCGGGGCTTGAAAAGGATAAAGAATACGCATTTCAGTATTTTATAGGTGGCGAAATCCGCGTGGGCGATCCTTACACTGAAAAAATCCTCGATCCCTGGAATGACCAGTATATCAATGAAGCAACGTATCCCGGACTTTTAGCCTATCCAGAAGGAAAAACCGAAGGAATTGTTTCGGTGTTGCATCCCGGTCAGGAGGACTATCAGTGGGAAGTATCTGATTTTCAAATTCCGGATAAGGAAAAACTGGTGATTTACGAACTGCTCATCCGCG
>CAZXHP010000318.1:1539-3155 GCA_964639655.1 uncultured Mariniphaga sp. | reverse complement strand
CATTCCCGACGGTCGCAGTTAAACAACAGCTTTAATCATAATGAACACTGGATGCAGCAATACAGTCCTGAAATTTTACGACCCGGACTGTATTATCCCGATGGCCAGATTCTGGACGAGGTTTACGTTTGGGGTTCGTTTACGCAAAGCAGAATGTACAGGGAAGGTGTGCGGTGCACCGATTGTCACGACCCGCATACCTATGAACGAAAACTGCCCGGGAACCAGCTTTGCTACCAATGCCACGATTTCAGGGTTTACGACAATAAATCGCACCATTTTCATGAACCGGGTAGCGAAGGTGCTCAGTGCGAAAGCTGTCACATGCCCGGTCGGTATTATATGGTTAACGATTATCGTCCCGATCACAGCTTTCGCGTTCCCCGCCCCGATTTAAGCGTAAAATACGATGTGCCCAATGCCTGCAATCAATGCCACGACGACCAGTCGGCGCAATGGGCTGCCAATTGGGTGAATGAATGGTACGGAGAAGAACGGGAGTTTCATTTTGCGGAAGTATTGGTAAAAGCTGCCAATCACGAATCTTCCCCGGAAGAGATTGCCCGTCTTATCGGCATCGACACTGTTCCGGATATTGCCAAAGCCACTGCAATATATTACCTCGACTATTACGGCGGACCTGAAGCACTGCAGGTTTTACACCGGTCGCTTGAACATCCGTCGGTTTTGGTCAGGCGCACTGCCGTAGAAGGAATGAGTCAGTATAACCCCGACGAAAACAAACCTCATCTGGTGCAAATGCTGTTCGACACTGCCCGGGTGGTTCGCCTCGCAGCCTTTACCGCACTTGCCGGCGTCGATCTATCGACCGGCTCCACCGAAGAGATAGCGCAATACAACAAAGTGAGTGAAGAATTTTTCAGTGCCCACCGTATCAACGCCGATTTTCCTTCCCAAAAATTGACCATGGCACGGTATTACCACAGGTTGGGCGAAACCGGCATGGCACAAAAATATTACGAAGAAACGTTGGAGCAGGATAACTACCAGAATATGGCCCGGCTGAATCTGGCGTATATTTACAACGCCCAAAATCAAAACAATAAAGCAGTGGCGTTGCTGAAAAAAGTGACGGAGCAGGAGCCGGCGTACGATCATGCCTGGTATTCGCTTGGCCTGGTGTATGCAGAGATGAGCCAACCCGATTCGGCCATCTTTTATTTGCAAAAATGCACCGAAATAAACAATCAGAATGCCCCGGCTTATTACAACCTGGGTTTGCTTTTCCAGCAGCAAAACCGTCCGGCAGATGCGGAAAGCACTTTTAGAAAAGGACTTTCGCACAATCCCGATAACGAACGCCTGTTGTATGCCCTTGCCTATTTTTATTTGCAGGAGGGAAATAAAGAGCAAGCCGGGGAATTTGCCCAAAAACTGGCCGCTTTATCTCCGGGCAGGTCTGAATATCAGGAACTGTTGAGGCTCGTCAATCAAATGCCATAACCGGTTGAAGTTTTATAAATGAATTTATTTTGAACAAAGAGGGAAAAAAATAACAAAAATTTTATTTTTATTGACAAAAGGAGTTTTTTGTCCACTAAAAATTTATATTTTTATCCATCAAAAATATCAACTTTATGAACCATGAAAAGACT
>CAZXHP010000318.1:0-1439 GCA_964639655.1 uncultured Mariniphaga sp. | reverse complement strand
AGTATTCTGAGCTATATTGAAGAAACAAGTAGTGGAACACCGGCGGCAGAAGCACCTCCCGAACAGCAACTTCCCGACACTGCAACACAGGTAGCGACGCTTTCTTATTCGTCTGATTTATTAAAAAGAGGCAAGGCGCTGTTTTACGGCTATGAAAAGTTTGCCAATGGTGCTTCCTCCTGCAATGCCTGCCACTATATCCAGGATGCATCACTGATTGGCGGTGGAAAATTGAGTTTCGACCTGACAGCTTCATACGGCCGTTTGGGAGAAGCCGGAATTCAGGCAATTCTCACCAATCCGCCTTTCCCGGCCATGAATACAGCATTTCGCAATAAAAATTTAACTGATGAGGAAAAGGAAGCCATAACCGCGATGCTTCATTTTACAAACGATCGGTTCGCCGGCAAGCCGCAAACGTCGAAGGACGGACTCCTGTTTTTTATGTTAAGTTTGGTGCTGGCTATGTTTTTACTTGTGCATCTTTACGTACTTTACGACAACCGGAAACTCCCGTCATAAATGCGAAACGGCAAATAGTTTTTTAAGATAAAAACCAAATTTTATGAGTTGGATTAAAGATATGATTTCTCCCGAAGCCCGGAAATGGAAGAATTTTACCGCAACCGCTGGCAGCACGACAAAACGGTTCGGAGCACCCACGGGGTGAATTGTACCGGCGGCTGCAGTTGGAACATCCATGTAAAGGACGGGATTGTGGTTTCCGAGTCGCAGGCACTCGATTATCCCTTACTCGAAAGCAGCCTGCCCCATTACGAACCACGCGGCTGCCAGCGGGGAATTTCGTTCTCGTGGTATTTGTACAGCCCGGTGCGCGTGAAATACCCGATGATTCGCGGCGCGTTAATCGACCTGTTCAGGGCCGAAAAAGAAAAAACCGGCGATGCACTGCTGGCCTGGCAAAACATTCAGCAGGATGCTGAAAAGCGCAAACGTTATCAGAAAGCCAGGGGCAAAGGCGGACTACGCCGGATATCCTGGGATGAAGCCCTGGAGATTATCGGTGCAGCCAATATTTACACGGCCAAAAAATACGGCCCCGACCGCGTGGTTGGTTTTTCACCCATCCCGGCCATGTCGATGATGAGTTTTGCAGCCGGCTCCCGGTTTTTGCAGTTGTTTGGCGGGGTGAATCTCAGCTTTTACGACTGGTACTGCGACCTGCCCAACTCGTTTCCCGAAATATGGGGCGAACAAACCGACGTGGGTGAAAGTGCGGACTGGTACAATGCCAAGTTTGTAGCCGTTATGGGCGCCAATCTGGGAATGACCCGGACTCCCGATGTACATTTCTTTTCTGAATCGCGGCACAACGGAACCAAGACCGTTGTTTTTTCTCCCGATTTCAGCATGGTGGCCAAGTATGCCGACCAGTGGGTGCCGGTTCATGCCGGACAGGATGGCGCTTTCTGGATGGC
>CAZXHP010000317.1:0-3166 GCA_964639655.1 uncultured Mariniphaga sp. | reverse complement strand
CAGCATCTTCTTTCTGCTTTAGAAACATGAATACAAACTGATGCAATTTATGGCAGTATTGATTATAAATGGCATCAAAAGCGGCCATATCACCATTCCTCAGGAGCTTAACAAGTTCAGTATTTGATTTGACATTTTTCACGAATAGTTAAGTTTGAACAGCACAAATGTAATGATTCAAAAAGAATAGGCAAATATCGATCTTTCTTAAAAGATACCTATTGATCCGATATGACACAAAAAAAATAAAAAAGCCTGTAAATCACACGACTTACAGGCTTTTGGATTTTTTTAAAAATCCCCTTTCGTCGGGGTAGCAGGATTCGAACCTGCGATCTCCTGCTCCCAAAGCAGGCGCGATAACCGGGCTTCGCTATACCCCGAAATATGTAAAATATGTAAAAGCGGTGAGAGGGGGATTCGAACCCCCGGTACGGTTACCCGTACGGCAGTTTAGCAAACTGCTGGTTTCAGCCACTCACCCACCTCACCTTTATTTATTAGAACGTCTGTTTTTTTGTGCGTGCAAATGTATTAATTGTTTTTTCATTACCAAAATCTTTTCTGCCGCAAAAAACTCTTTTCGGCAAAAAATAACCGGTCAGATATTGTTGTACACATCAGACCGGTTTACCAAACCTACAGGAAATACTTTCTAACTCTGGTGATAAACCAAAACCGGTTTATGAAAGTGCGTGAGCACACTTTTTGTATCGTTTGAAGAAAATACTTCTTCGAAAAAACCTTTTTTCTCTTTCAGCAAAACAAGTAAATCGGGTTCTGTTTCCTGAGAAAACTCTTCAATAGCCGAAACAATATCTTTTTGTATTTTCAAACTGAATGTCAGATTCTTATTTTCTATTTCTTCTTTAATCCATTCCCTGAAACCCAGCCATTTTATTTTTTCTACAAAACCAGCATCTTTTTCATTGTGCAAAACAGTGTAATTTGTTCCTTCTGAATAGTGCAATAATTCAACTAAATGTTTTAAAATCTCCACATCTTCCTCATGAAAATCGGTTGCAAACACCACCTCTTTTAAAACAGCATGTCTTGAATTTTCGGGAATTACAAATACCGGACAAATCACATTTTCAATAAGATTCGGATAACCAATCAGGCCACCGGTTGCGTCGGAATAGCTCTGATGATTGCTGATGAGTAATATCAAATCGGATGATCGATCCAATTCTTCTTCCACTACATCGATGCGGTTTATTTCCGTAATTTTTAAATCGAAAGGTACTTTTACAGCATGTTTTTTCATGTAGTCGTCTGCCACCTCCCGAATTTTCGATTCGGCGACTTCAAATTCCTTTTCCGCATTTTTTTCAACGGCAACCAGTGCCGGGTCTATCGGGCCGGACGACCCCACCATAAATGATTGTCGCATCCATTCGAAATCGAAAACATACACAATTTTCAAACTCCTTTTCGACCGGTTGCTGAAAGAAAATGCATAGGCAATCAGGTCTTCCATATTTTTATAGGAGTCGAGCAGCAATAAATTTGTTTTCATTTCAAATGTATTTTTGATGGTTTCAAAACTCACCACAGCAAACTATTCTTTACGTTTCCGGTGAATAAGCTGGAGTATCAGGTGTGAACCGAACTGGAATGCCAAATCGCGCAACTTATCTGTCAGGTTATCCACAATATCGGCAGTAGAGCCTGCAATTTCTTTCTCGTACAACCTTTCCTGATATTCCAGCTTCTGCTTCATCAGTTGTAATTCACGCATATTTTTGAGTGCTTTCATTCTAATCCCTTTTTTTTTCATCGACCTCTTCAAATAATATTTCTGAAAAACTCCGGAGAACCGATGTAGTTACAATTTGTTTCCGAAGGAGGATGAAAATTAACGCCAGGACAAGGAGTACACCCCCGGCAATGAGCAATCCTTCAACATAATTATTATAAGTTTGGCCGTACCAAACAGCAAAAGCTGTTGCTGCAAAACCAATAATCAACATGATAAACATTAATACAAAAAGAAAGGTAAAAAAGTACGAGGTAAACCGGGTAGTTTTCTCCAGAAACTGAAGTTTAACCAAATCGATTTTTGCCTGTACGTAACTTTTTACCGAGCCGTTTAATTCGCCCAAATTTTTTGTTAAATCTTTGCTCATTACTCAAAAAATAATACGGTTAATAAGTTTGGTTCCCGGCAATTAATTTATTAAGCGGTTTGCGTTGAAGCTTTTTCCTTAACCTTTTCTTTCACTTTTTCCTCGGCTTCTTTTGCCTTGCCGCGCATCTCGCTGACCACTTCGTTAACCTGCTCTTTCAGGTGATCTACTTTTTCACTCAATGTTTCGGTGATGTCTTTCGACACATTTTTTACTTTTTTTGAAATTTCTTTACGGGTTTTTTCTCCTTTATCGGGTGCAAATAAAACACCAGCCAAAGCTCCTGCTGCCGCTCCGGCAACAAATCCCAACAATGCATTTCTTGTTCCTTTATTCATGGTTTTCAAATTTTAAATTGTTAATAATTTATTTTTAATCTCTGATTTTACAATGAAAAAACTGTTCCACTGCCACCGAATTCAGTAGATCAAAAACAACACGCTTACTACCAGGGCATTACCAGAAAAATATTTTAATAACACAACTAACTGGTGCGGAAACTTTTCCTCAATGTGTAGAAAAAAGCCAGAATACTTCTACAATCCGAACACTGTTTTTTCAGGATGAATGCCCGGTAATCAGAAATTCGATATAGTTTTGGGGAACAGGTTTCACTAAAAAGGTGCTAACCACCGGAAACTGCATCACTTTGTTTCGAAGTTCATTATTGTTTTCGCTGGTGCAAACAATTACTTCGGGCTTTTTCATGTAATTTTTCAGCGACGATATTTTCCCAAGCAAAGGTAACAGTCTCCGACCCAAAATTTTTTCATCGAGCAAAATATAATGCAGCCTTTCATTCTGCTCAATAATTTGGTTTTCAACAAAATGACAGGCCTCCCAAAAATCATCGAATCCAAAAAAACAGTGTTCCAGTTTCTTGTGTCTCAAGGTATTTTGCTGGCGGGTAAGAAATGAGGGGTCGGAGTAGATACACAATACTTTTTTTCGCTTTTTTTCCATTACCATGTTCGATTTTGAAAAAGAAAATTTCAATTTCTGTTCCAAAATAAATTCAGAAATTTTCAAACAACTAT
>CAZXHP010000316.1:0-3216 GCA_964639655.1 uncultured Mariniphaga sp. | reverse complement strand
AGGAAGGGATGACCGCACAACAAACATGCAGTTGTTGCGGAAACGGGAATTCCGAAAAATTCGATTATACACAATTTAAAGTGGCGTCTCCCGGGCAAAATAATGGGAACGGAGCGTATTACTGTCCTATGAAATGTGAAGGAGAGAAAACATACGACCAGCCGGGAAGGTGCCCGGTTTGCGGCATGTACCTCGTTCCCGTGGAAAAACAGGATGAGGAGAAACATCTGCATTCGGAAGCCGGCCACACGCATCATCATGTTCAAACTCCCCATGAACATCATCATCACGGGGAGCACAAACATGAGCATAGCCATAAAAAACACCGGCACGGTGAGCAAATGCACGGGAACTCTCATCACGGTCCTTCGGAAGGTGGCGGCAAATATTACTGCCCCATGCACTGCGAAGGCGAAAAAATGTACGACCGGCCCGGCGACTGCCCTGTGTGTGGGATGCACCTGGTAAAAGAAGAATCACGTCCATCTCCCGGTGCAGGAAAAACCGTTTACACCTGCCCGATGCACCCGGAAGTGAAACAGGACCGCCCCGGCAGTTGCCCGAAGTGCGGGATGGACCTTGTACCGGAAAAAGGAGAAGAGATCAGCGAGGAAGAAAAAGCCTACAAGAAAATGGCCGGAAAATTCTGGATTGCGGTGATTTTGAGCGTTCCGGTTTTTGTAATTGCCATGTCGGAAATGGTTAATTTTATAAATTTAGAAATCATTGCGCCGAAGAAAGTCTGGGGATGGGTAGAATTTATCCTTGCCACACCGGTCGTTTTCTATTCCAGCCGGGAATTTTTCAAACGCGGCTGGAGTTCCATTGTACGATGGATGCCCAACATGTGGACACTCATCTCCATCGGCGTTGGGGCAGCCTACCTGTTCAGCGTATTTGCTTTGGTGATACCCGGTGTTTTTCCCGATCAGTTTAAAGATGGAAACGGGAATGTCCATCTTTATTTTGAAGCAGCAGCGGTTATTCTCACGCTGGTGTTGCTGGGGCAGGTGCTCGAACTCAGAGCGCACAGCAAAACCAATTCGGCCATTAAAGCCCTGCTGAACCTCGTTCCCCCGGTTGCGCGGGTCATACGCAACGGAGCGGAAGAAGAAATTCCGCTGGAGGAAGTTCAGGCCGGAGACATTTTGCGTGTGCGTCCCGGTGAAAAAATTCCGGTGGATGGCGTAATTACCTCCGGAAACGCCGTGGTGGATGAAAGTATGATCACCGGCGAACCCATTCCGGCAGATAAAACGGAAAATGACAAAGTAACCGGCGGAACCATTAACGGGAACACCTCGTTTGAAATGAAAGCAGAAAAAGTGGGTTCCGACACCTTGCTGGCACAAATTATCGAAATGGTCAACCAGGCCAGCCGCTCGCGTGCTCCCATTCAAAAACTGGCGGATGTGGTAGCCAAATATTTTGTGCAGATTGTTATCGGTATTGCGCTGATTACTTTTGCGGTTTGGGCGGCCTGGGGGCCGGAACCAGCTTATGTTTACGCTTTTGTAAATGCCGTGGCAGTGCTCATTATTGCATGCCCCTGTGCGCTGGGCCTGGCTACGCCGATGTCAATAATGGTAGGATCGGGAAGAATGGCACAGGCCGGCGTGCTGGTGAAAGATGCCCGCGCCATCGAGGAAATGAACAAAGTCGATACGCTTATTATCGATAAAACGGGAACCATTACCGAAGGAAAACCTGCGTTAAAATCGTACAAATCATTTGGGGAGCTGACTGATGACGAAATACTGCGCTTTGCTGCGTCGGTGGATGCCCACAGCGAACATCCGGTTGCGGAGGCGATTGTAAAAGGAGCGAAAGAAAAAGGCATTCCGTTTCAAAAAGTAAAACAATTTGAAGCAGTCACGGGCAAAGGCGTAAAAGGTGAAATCGACGGGAAAAAAGTCGGTTTGGGCAACAGCCGTCTAACCGATGATTTTGGCTCAAAACTCACAAAGGAACAGCAGGAAATGGTAAAAGAGTGGCAGTTGACCGGACAAACGGTGATGTTCCTTTTAATTGACAATAAGGTTGAAGGAATTGTAAGCGTGGCGGATACCATCAAAAAAACTTCGGCGAAGGCCATTCGCGAGTTGCAGAAAATGGGCGTAAAAGTGATTATGCTCACCGGTGACAATAAATTTACCGCCAAAGCGGTGGCCGACGAGTTAAAACTGGATGGTTTCGAAGCCGACTGTCTGCCCGATGATAAGTTCAAAAAAGTGAAAGAATTACAGGCACAGGGTCAGAAAGTGGCCATGGCGGGCGACGGAATCAACGATGCTCCTGCGCTTGAACAGGCGGATGTAGGCATAGCCATGGGTACCGGAACCGATATTGCCATGCAAAGCGCCGAGGTGACTTTGGTAAAAGGCGATCTGGATGGAATTGTGCGGGCAAGGGAACTGAGTCACAAAGTGATGCGCAACATCAAACAAAACCTGTTTTTCGCCTTTGTGTATAACTCGCTGGGCGTTCCGGTTGCAGCCGGAATCCTGTTTCCGTTTTTCGGCATCCTTCTGAGTCCGATGATTGCGGCGGCAGCCATGAGTTTCAGCTCGGTTTCGGTTATATCCAACGCCTTACGTTTAAGGAAAAAGTAAACATTGTTTGTTAATTATTTAAAGAAAGCGTTTAAAAATTGAAATTGTAAACCATTTAAAATTCAAAAAAGATGAAAACAAAAGTTTTAAGTTTTTGTATGTTTTCCCTGATGGCAACCACCGTTGCTTTTGCGGGAAACAAAACCGAAAAGTTTAAAGTGAAAGGAAACTGCGGCATGTGCGAAAAACGCATCGAGAAAGCTGCGATGTCGGTGGAGGGAGTCTCGAAAGCCGACTGGAACAAAGAATCGAAAATGATGGAAGTAAAATTCGACGATTCCAAAACCAGCGCCGGCAAAATTGAAATGGCAATAGCCAGCGCAGGCCACGACACACCGCACCACAAAGCCAAAGACGAAGTGTACAATAAACTTCCGGGTTGCTGCAAGTACGATCGCACCGAAGAAAAAGAACATTCCCACGAAGGGCATCAACATTAATTTTTAGTTTGCACATTAAAAAAGGATTACCGGTTTCGGTAGTCCTTTTTTGCAACATCAGACTGCCCCGAATAATCAAGGGAATTGTTGCTATTGAGCCGGTGACTTGAAGTCACCAGTTCCATAATCGCTAATCGCGATATAACCAAGAATCTAACGCTGCA
>CAZXHP010000315.1:0-3290 GCA_964639655.1 uncultured Mariniphaga sp. | reverse complement strand
GAGATTGATGGAGATTGATGGAGATAGGATTAAAACTAAATTTTCGAATATTTAAACATTATCGTTGTGTTAAGTAAAAAAAATTGTTTTTGATTGTCCGACATTGTCAACGCCGAACATTTAGGGTCGCAAAATTTAAGATTTGTGGCAAATAACCTGTCAACGTCTAAAGACTTGACAGCGTTAAAAACCATAATAGGTAAGCAATTAGTAATCAATATAAACTTCGATATAACAGATAGAAAGATGAACTACACAGAACTACCTTCTGAAATGATTACCACCCTGAATAAAGGAGTTGTAATTCCGGCGCTACCGCTGGCACTGAACAGAAACCGGAAACTGGATGAACGCCGCCAGCGCGCACTGATGCGTTATTACCTCGATGCCGGTGCCGGCGGGGTGGCTGTGGGTGTGCACACCACGCAGTTTGAAATCCGGTTGCCTGAGTTCAATCTGTATAAACCGGTTTTGGAAATTGCAAAAGAAGAGTTTGACCTTTTCGAAATAAAAAATAAAAAACCTGTAATCCGGGTTGCCGGGGTAATTGGCAAAACCAAACAGGCCGTTGCCGAGGCTGAACTGGTACGGCAAGCCGGTTATCATGCTGTTTTGCTTAGCGTGGCTGCATTTGCCGATGCATCCAACAATGAAATTCTGGAACATTGCCGGGCTGTTGCCGGTGTTATTCCGGTTATCGGTTTTTACCTGCAACCTGCTGTGGGCGGGCGAAAACTGGACGTGAATTTCTGGCGTGAATTTGCACAGATTGAAAACGTAATTGCCATAAAAATGGCGCCGTTCAACCGCTACCAAACGCTGGATGTGGTGCGCGGTGTGGCCGAATCGGGCAGGGCAGAGGAAATTGCCCTTTACACCGGAAATGACGATAATATTCTGGTTGACCTGTTGTCGGAATACCAGTTTGAGGTGAACGGGAAAGTCATTAAAAAACGAATTGTTGGCGGATTGCTTGGGCATTGGGCAGTGTGGACACAGAAAGCTGTGGAGCTTCTGGAAGAGATTCAAAATAACCAGTTGCCCAAAAACACGCAGGAGATACTGGTGCTGGCCAACCAAATCACCGACTGCAATGCTGCTTTTTTCGATGTGGCCAATAATTTTAAAGGCTGTATTACCGGTATTCACGAAGTTTTGCGCAGACAAGGTCTTTTGGAAAATATTTGGACGCTCAATAAAAATGAAACGCTTTCGCCCGGACAAAAGGAGGAAATCGACCGCGTGTATGCCGCTTATCCTCATTTAAATGACGATGATTTTGTAAAAGAAAATTTGAACAGGTGGCTGACCTGAAAACATTAATCATTCAGGATATTCCGCAGGCAATGAGACTTTCATCTGGCGAAGGATGGAATCAGACGGAGAAGGATTGGCTGCTTTTGGTTGAAAATCCGGGAAATGTTTGTCTGGCGTTGGAGCAGGAAGGCAAAATTCTGGCCACTGCCACCGCCATGAATTATAAAAAAAGGGTGGCATGGATTGGGATGGTCCTTGTTGAAAAAAATTACAGGGGCAGAGGATACAGTAAACTGCTTCTGGCTGAAATCCTGAACCGGTTAAAGTCATTTCAAACCATAAAACTGGATGCTACGCCAGCAGGTCAGCCGGTTTATCAGAAACTCGGATTCCGGAATGAACGGATTATAAGCAGGTATGTTCTGGAATCACCGGCATCAAATATGCGGGATTTGGAAGTCGGAAACATGCCAAAAAGAATTTATTTATCAGAAATTCAGGAAATCGTAAAATACGACGCAACAGTTTTCGGAACCCGGCGAAAGCGTCTCATCGAATATTTGATTCAGGAAAATCCTGAAAATGCCTGGATGGTAATACAAAAAGACGTTCTGAAAGGAAATGCTTTGGGGAGAATGGGTGCCCGGTTTTTCCAGATTGGCCCGGTTTCCGCTGAATCTGAAACAGAGGCCAAAATACTCGTGACGCAAATGCTAAAAACGATACCTCACCAACCGGTTGTAGCAGATGTTCCGGAAGGTAAAAAAAATTTCATCGCCTGGCTTAAATCAATCGGATTTCTAAAACAAAGGCAGTTCATACGGATGGTTTTGGGTGAAAATTCATATCGGGGAACGCCCGATAATCAGTTTGCAATTTGCGGCCCGGAGTTCGGATAGTTGTCTTTTTGTAATATTCTGCGTATATTTTTGTTGGCGGTCATTGAAACGGACGACCGAACGAAAACAGAAACTTGAATTTTTAAAAACAATAGATTGATAAACTTAACGACGGAGGAAGAAATATGAGAAAACTAATTGCAGCAATCAACATGACACTTGATGGGTTTTGCGACCATACGGCAGGGTTTCCCGATGAAGAAATACATCAACATTATACGGAATTATTGGGTCAGGGAGACGCCATTTTATATGGCAGAACCACATATCAGCTTATGGAATTTTGGCGAACATTTTTAGAAAATCCTTCAGAAGAAAAATCAATGAATGACTTTGCCATTGCTATTGACAAAATTCCAAAAATTGTTTTTTCTCATACCTTGAACACTGTTGAATGGAAAAGTGCAACCTTAGCAGATCGTGATTTAAAAGAAACTGTTTTAGAACTCAAGCAATACCAAGGGAGGAAAGATATTTTTGTTGGTAGTCGTAGTTTAATTATACAACTAATGAAACTCAACTTGATTGATGAATTCCAACTTTGCATCCATCCGGTTGTCGAGGGAAACGGTTTACCGTTATTTGAAAACTTAAACGACAGGACTATTTTTAAACTCGTTAAGACTAAAACCTTTAATGGTGGAGCGGTAATTTTGTATTATGAACCGGGAAACGAATGACAAGGAAAAAACAACGAACCGCCAGCAATGACTATGCGTAATACGGGCTAAAGTGCAAATATGAAAATAGTTACAATTAAGTGGTAAACTGAAAGTGAGGCGCCTTGAAAACTCGCTGTGGGCAGAGCCAATCTCGTTTAATTGTATTGTTCATTACGGGAAAATCACCTTGAATTTGCCGCCTGAAAACAGGATTATTCTTTATTTTTGTTTTTATCAATTAAACCAAAATGAACATGGAAAAGAATCATTTGTTTTCCGTATTATCTGCCCCGGTATTTTTTTGTTTTTTGTTTTTCGCCCTGAATTCTGCCCTGGCTCAACAGGAAAAACCCAATGTGCTGTTGATTACCATCGACGACCTCAACGATTGGGTGGGGCATTTGGGCGGCCATCCGAAAGTACAAACCCCGAACTTGGACAGACTGGCTGCCGGTGGAGTGGCTTTTACCAA
>CAZXHP010000314.1:0-3310 GCA_964639655.1 uncultured Mariniphaga sp. | reverse complement strand
AACGCCTGAAAAAATGCGTTGACTGGAGCAAAATCGGCAAAACAGATTATATGAATGCAATGGTAAAGAGTGCTGTAAACAGCAGCCCCCTGAGTACGTTACTGAAAAATGCTTTAACCGACCAAATCCATAGCCGTGAAATGTTTCTGAAAGGAATTGATTACTCTTATTATTATGAGGAAAATGACTAACATCAACCGAGAAACGGAATGAGAACAACACCCGGCATTTTAATTTTTCAGAAAGACTTAATCTGTGCCTTTGAAAAACCGGACTTTTATCTGCATTTATGGATGTGGAATCCGGCAAAACCCGAACCTGTCCTACGAACGTTTGTGCAATGGATATAAAATATGAATAAAAAAACATGTAATCAGCAACCCTGAAAAGATCGTACAATGAATAAACAGAAGACTTTAATATCAAGTGAATGGGAAGAATTCAGGCATCTTTTTAAACGGCAGGAAGTGCCTGCCAAAACAATGCTCTTACAGGAAGGACAAATCTCAAAAATCATGTTCTTTATTGAGAAGGGTTGTTTGCGGACCTGGATAAATAGTGACGGGAAAGAAATTACCACTCAGTTTTTCTTTGAAGGTGACAGTGTTTCATCGATTGAAAGTTTCAGGACAAATCAACCGAGTTTGTACAGTATCGAAAGTATAGAACCTTGTATTTTACAAACGATTTCACAAAAAGATTTTCAGCATATTTTAGAAAACTCCCCTCAATTAAAAATGAAACTGGAAGACCATTTATTCAGACGGCTTTTTCAATCTCAGCAATTTTTGTATTCATTCCTTAAAAATAATCCGCAAAAACGCTACGAAGAATTGATTGAAAACAACCCACATATTGTTAAGCGTGTGCCACAGCATTACATTGCTTCCTATTTAGGCATAACCTCTGTTTCATTAAGCAGAATACGAAACAGGTTGTAAAGTTCATTTCTTAACAATTGTTATCGTCCGGAGGTAAAATAGTTTCTCAATTTTGCACTGTATTTAATCAGGAAAGCAATGTTAAGAAGTGTTTTTAAAACGATGGGGTATAAGAATCTTACCTGGATAAGTTTCATTTCGGTAAAATCTGTAAGTCAGGAGAAAAGAGAAAATTGGCTTTGTAACCTTGAAACACCGTTCTCAACGTTCAAATAAAAAAGTATTATGAGATTGAGCAGAAATTTTGTTACCCCATTTATAACCCTGGTTTTCCTTGTTGTAGCACTTACGGGTGTGCTCATGTTATTTCATCTGTTTGACGGCTATACAGAGGTAGTACACGAGATTCTTGGTCTTTTCTTTGTTATTTTTTCCGTATTACACATCATACTCAATTGGAAAGCTTTGAAAATCCATTTCAAAAAGCGTGTTTTCGTGACAGCTACAATTGCCATAGTAGCCATATCCGTTCTGTTAATCGTTCAGCAACACCATAATCCTAAATTGGATACTATTCTTTTAGAACGTATAACAAAAGCGCCCATTGGTGATGTTTTCAAAGTATTGCAAATTGATTCTGTTGAAGCCGTTAAAAAATTGGAAGCAAACGGAATATCCTTTGAAGAAGGGGCGACTATGGAAGAAATTCGGAGAAATAATAATGTACCCCCAAAAAAAGTATTTGATTTGATAATGGAATAATTAACTTTGCATGCATTAAAATAATTGGATGTTTATTTTTAATTCGGATATTGTTTTGTAAACAATCCGTACTTTTTGTACAGATTGTATCTTTGTTTGTTCCCGCATAGTCCTTTACGGGAACTGTTTTCTGTTAAATTAATTTAGGTTTTTAATCGGCATACAATAGTGTGAAGTATGGTGTTGCTTTTCGTGTATGCCACAAAATAAAAGAAAATGAATGACGAAAAACAAACAATTCACGAATTTGACCTGAATATTATTTATGATTTTTTTTCAGACTCAGAACGGCAGGGTCCCGGAAGTTCAGAAGAAACACTTAAAGCATTGAGTTTTATCAGCGGCCTTACCGAAAAGTCAAAAATTGCCGATATTGGTTGTGGAACAGGTGGCCAAACCATGGTATTGGGAGAAAACACGCCATGTGAAATTACCGGTGTCGATGCCTGGCCTGGTTTTATAAATCGATTCAACCAAAATGCCCGCATTAAAAATCTGCAGGACAGAGTGAAAGGCATCGTCGGCAATATGGAAAATCTTCCGTTTCAGGAAGAAGAATTTGACCTGATTTGGTCGGAAGGCGCGATTTATAACATTGGTTTTGAGCGTGGACTGAAGGAGTGGAGAAAATTTCTGAAACAGGGCGGATATATCGCAGTTACAGAAAATACCTGGTTTACCGAAAAGCGACCTGCCGAAATTCAGGAATTTTGGCAAAAAATCTATCCCGAAATCGATACAATCCCGAACAAGGTTGCTCAAATGCAAAAAGCAGGCTATCTTCCGGTTGCCACTTATATCCTGCCAGAAACTATCTGGACAGACTATTACACCTGGCAAACATCGAGACGGGAATTCTTTCTGAAAAAATATGAAGCGGACAATGCCGTAAAAGAATTTGTTGCTTCCATGCACTATGAGGCGGAGTTATATGACGAATATAAAGCCTGCTATGGCTATATGTTTTATATCGGAAAGAAGATTTAAAGTTTAATGGAACCAGCCGTAAAAAATGCGGTTTGATTAAAATGTAAAATTGAAAAATCCTTTCGTGTGTGAACTTTTACGCACGAAAGGTTTTTCTGAATTATATTTGTATCACAATAAAGTTGCATTTACAACTTGAATTCAGCACGAAAATGAATTTGAGGGAAAAATATCAACCATCAGAACCATGTTCCTGCCAGATTTGCAAAAACTATTGCTTACGACCTGGTTGGTGGACGGTTGACGAAGCTGAAAAAGCTGTTGAATCAGGTTTGGCTAACCGGATGATGCTTGAGATTTCGCCGGAACATGATTTTGGTGTACTATCACCGGCGTTTAAGGGAAATGAATCTAACTATGCCTTACAAATATTCTCAAACAATGGTTGTACTTTTTATATTCATGGATTTTGTGAATTGTTTGGAACAGGATTACAACCGTTGGAATGCAGATTTTGCCATCATGACAGGAAAGGATTAGGATTACAATGCCATTTGGATATTGAAAAAGATTGGAAAACAAAGCAAGGACAAAAATTGATTGTAAAGTGGGGAAATATGACAGGCTTTTGGCAAAGACAGGGTTTAAAATTTGAAGAAAAATAACCGGCTAAAGTTTCGTATTTAATGTTCCCTTTGTGAAATTTTGTGCCATTGAGTCTTTGTGGCAAAAAAGAACAG
>CAZXHP010000313.1:0-3318 GCA_964639655.1 uncultured Mariniphaga sp. | reverse complement strand
CCAGAATTCGCTGGCGGTGCGTGTTTACCGTATGGATGCTGATAAACAGCCTTTCGGCGATTTCTTTGCTCGGGAGTCCTTCTCTCACCAAACTCAGCACTTCCTGTTCGCGTTTGCTTAAAAAGTTTTTTCCGTTTTTCTGTTCATTATCGAAGCCGAAAGGAAGCATTTTACCTGTTTTGGTGTTGAAAATGATACATTTCACGCCTCCGGTCAAATCCTGGTTGGGCGATATATCCACCGTACTCAGCGCCAGCCAGATATTTCCTTTTTTGTCCAGTTCCAGCGCCTGGTGTTGTTCTATAATGCGGATGTATTCGCCATTCCCGTTTTTTACCCGGTAGTCGGATACCACTTTATAATCTTTCCGTTCACCGGCAGGAATCCGGTACGAATGCCTCAAAAGTTTGGTACCTATTTTCAAATTCACGATGAAATCTTCGGGATGGACCCTGGAATTAAAAAAATCATTTCCTTTTGTTTCAAACTCGGCCAGATTGTACCTGAGCATCTTGGAATAATTCGCTGAAACAAAAACATGTTCTTTTTTATACAAATCAAAAACGGAAATGGCGCTGTTTTCGATAACATCCAGCCGGGTAAGAAATTCGATATGCTTTTCCACCAGACTGTAATCCAAACTATCCGCCTCAAATTGCTGCATTTCGAGGACGGCGTTGTATTTCTGAAATAACCGGTTTAGTTTATCCATTCTAATTACTGATTAATCAGTATTGTATAAAATTCAATTTCAGCAAATCTTTGTAAAAAAAAAATTAAAACATGAAAATATACAATAAAAACGTATTTGTCCTTTTATTGTTGTTAAACCTCCTGTTTGGCTTTCCGAACAACCTGTTTTCCCAGCCGGTTACCCAAACTTTAAAAGGCAAAGTTTTCGACAGCGAATCGAACATTCCCCTGATCGGTGCTACGGTTGTTATTATGGATACCGATCCGCTGAAAGGAACAGCTACCGACGCGGAAGGAAATTTCAGAATCGATTCGGTTGCCGTGGGACGTTACAACATTTCGGTAAGTTATATCGGTTACCAGCCTTACATTGCCCGCGAAACAGTAATCAGCAGCGGGAGGGAAGCCGTGCTGAATATCGGACTGAAAGAGTCGGTGGAAGATTTGGAAGAGGTAACGGTGAAGGCTTATTCCGACAAAAACGAACCCATCAATTCAATGGCTACCATCAGCGCACGCCAGGTGAATATGGAAGAGGCGAACCGGTATGCCGGCGGGTTCGACGACCCGGCCCGGCTGGTTTCTTCGTATGCCGGCGTGGCCTCTGCCGTGGGAAACAACGGGGTGGTTATTCGCGGAAATTCCCCTAAGGGACTGCTTTGGCGGATGGAAGGTGTTCAAATTCCGAATCCCAACCACTTTGCCGACTATGTTTCGCTGGGCGGTGGCGCTGTAACCGCGCTGAGCAGCCAGACAATGGGCACTTCCGATTTTTTCACCGGGGCCTTTCCGGCAGAATACGGCAACGCACTTTCGGGTGTTTTCGACATGAACATGCGCACCGGGAATACCGAAAAAAGGGAGCACGTATTCCAGGCCGGGCTGGTGGGTATCGATTTTGCCTCGGAAGGGCCATTCAAAAAAGGGAAACGCGCTTCGTATCTTTTTAACTACCGCTATTCCACGCTCGGACTCCTGGCCCCCATACTTCCCGAAGAGATGGGAAAACTGACGTACCAGGATTTGTCGTTTAAACTGAATTTTCCCACAAAAGCCGGAACGTTTTCTTTTTGGGGCATTGGAGCGTACGATTTCCAGGGAAACGATGCAATGAGCGACTCCACAAAATGGAAAACCAGCGACGACCGGGAAGCGTTTGAAACAAAACTGACGATGGCCGCCATGGGGTTGAATTACAAAAAAGTAATCGGCAATTCTACCTACATTCAAACCACCCTTGCCGCAACGGAAAACAGCTTAGACTGGTCGGAAAAGCGGTATAACAACAATCTGGAGCTGCTCCCCAACCGGGAAGTAACCGATTTCCAGTGGAAATATACATTTACGGGTTTTGTAAACCATAAATTCGGCGCGAAACACACCAACCGCACAGGTTTTATTCTCGACCGGATGATGTACGATATTCAAATTAAAAATGCTGAGGAAGACGAAAATGTACTCCAAACCTATGTTTCAGAAAGGAACGGAAGCAATTTACTCCGGTTTTACTCGCAATCGAAATTCACACCTTACAATAACCTGACATTCAATGTGGGGATACATGCCCAATATTTTACACTGAACGGAAATTCCACCATCGAGCCACGGTTAGGCGTCCGCTGGAACTTTCTGCCCCGGCACACCTTTTCGCTGGCATACGGATTTCACAGTCAGTTGGAAAAGATGCAACTGTACCTTGTAGAACAAAACACGGCCGGCGAAACATTCATGCCGAATAAAAACCTGGATTTCAACAAAGCACACCATTTTGTATTCGGTTACGAAGTACAGTTCAACCAAAATCTGCATTTAAAAGTGGAACCTTACTACCAGCGGCTGTTCGATATTCCGGTGGTGCCCGGCAGCTACATTTCAACCATCAACCTGCATGAAATCTGGGGTTTTAACGACTTACTCGTCAACAACGGCACGGGTACCAATATCGGCCTGGATGTTACGCTCGAACGTTTTCTCAACAAAGGCTACTACTACCTGTTTACCGCCTCGCTGTTCGATTCGAAATACAGGGGCGGCGACGGCGTTGAAAGAAACACCCGGTACAATAAAAATTATGTGTTCAATGCACTGGGCGGGAAAGAGTGGCAAACCGGCAAAAACAGTCAAAACCTGTTCAATGCCAATATCCGGTTCACTTACATGGGCGGCAACCGGATCATTCCCCTCGATGTGGCGGCCACCATGGAACAGCAAAAAATTGTGGAAGATGTAACCCGCGCTTACAAGCAGCAACTGCCGGATGCTCCCATCCTTTCCCTCTCGTTCAGTTACCGGAAAAACAAACCCGGACATTCATCCGTATGGTCGTTCCACCTGATTAACGCTTTGGGACATAAAGATTTTCAGGAATATGAATTTAATGCTGAAACGAAACAAATTGAGACAAAGGAAGACCTTTTGCTGATTCCGAATTTGAGTTATAAGCTGGAGTTTTAAATACATCCTGTTTTTTGCGTGATGTCCTCAAAAGTTTTATCGGTAAAATATTTAAATCCCTCATAACAGCCATTTTAAGTTTAGGTGAAAAAAATGGCAATCAGTTTCGCGAACAAAATTTTATACTATCTTTGCGCCCACATTTTCAAAAAAATAATTTTAGAATTATGC
>CAZXHP010000312.1:0-3321 GCA_964639655.1 uncultured Mariniphaga sp. | reverse complement strand
AAAACAGTAATAAAATGAACAAAAAAACTCTTTTCATCAGCCTGTTAATCCTCTCCGTTCTTTTTTTGCAATGCAAACAACAGGAAGAATTGCCCAAACCCAACATCCTCTGGGTAACCATCGAAGATACTTCGCCACAGTTTATCGGGTGTTACGGCGATGAAAATGCCAGCACGCCAGTTATTGACAATCTGGCGGAAGAGGGAGTCCGGTTTACCAATGCTTTTTCAACCGGAACGGTTTGTTCTCCAAGCCGGACAGCCATCATTACCGGAGTGAAAACGTACAAAGCCGGAACAGGTAATCACCGCAGCAAATACCCGGTTCCCGAATTTATGAAGGGATTTCCGTATTACCTTCAGCAACAAGGTTATTACACTACCAACAACGTAAAAACCGACTACAACGTAGCCGGCGAAAAAGAATTTATTGCCGAAGCCTGGAACGAAAGCTCCAACAAAGCAGGCTGGTGGGACCGCAAGCCCGGCCAACCGTTTTTTGCCGTGTTTAATTACAACGAATCGCACCAGTCGCGCACCATGACGGAAACCTACGGCTGGTACCTGAAAAATGTGCTCGAGCACCTGGCGCCCGAAGAACGGATTGGTGAGAATGAATTTGAAATGCCGCCCTTTTACCGCGACAGCCCGGAAATGCGTAAACAATTTGCACGGGTTTACAACTCCATAAAACTTACCGACAACCGCATTGGCGAACTGCTGGCCCGGCTGGAAGCGGATAACCTGAAAGACAGCACCATCATCTTTTTTTATGCCGACCACGGCGAAGGCATGCCGCGCGGAAAAACCAACGGCATCAACTACGGCTACCGCGTGCCCTTTATCATTTGGTTTCCCGAAATGTACAAACACCTTTCGCCCTGGGGGACCGCCGGCGTAACTACGGACGAACTGATCGACTTTACCGACCTCGCCCCTACCCTCGTCAGCCTGGCCGGAGGCGAACTTCCCGAACATCTGGAAGGCCGGCCATTCCTGGGCGGAAAACGTTCGGTACCTGTCAACCATCTGCACCTTTCCTCCGACCGTTCCGATAACGGAATCGACATGGTGCGCTCCGTTACCGACGGCAAATTTGTTTACTCGCGGAATTACATGCCTTACATTTACGAAGCCCGCTACATCCGTTACATGGAAATCGGGGAAATTAAACAGCATATGCGGAAAGATTGGGCTGAAAACAAACTCAATCCATTGCAGAAAAGCCTGTTCGAACCGCGTCCGGCCGAATTTCTTTTCGATATTGAAAACGATTTGTGGGAAACAAAAAATCTGGCGGAAGAACCGGAATTCCAGCCGGTTCTGGAAAAAATGCGAAGGCTTTTAAAAGAGGAAGTGCTAAAATCGCGCGATGTAATGTTTTTACCGGAATATGAGATCGGACTGCTTTCGGATTCCACCACCGCTTATGAATTCCGGCTCGATGCAGAAAAATATCCACTGGAAGAAATTTACGAAGCCGCTTCACTGGCCGGATTCCGGGGGAAGGAGGTTACTGAAAAACAATTGGAATTGCTTTCAGACGAAAATCCGGTAATCCGTTACTGGGCCATTTTGGGTTTGCGCAGCCAAAATTCAGAAATCTTAAAACCTTTCTCAGAAAAGATTCTGGAAGCGATGGACGACGAATATCCACCGGTGGCAGTTCTCGCCTCGGCCATTGCTTACGGGATTTTTAACGACAAAACTGCCGAAGAAAACCTGAAAAAATTCTGCGCCCGCAAAAACCTCGATATTTCGCTGATGGCGGTTTATTCCCTGCTTTACTTCGAACCGGAACAAAGGAAACCGTTTGTTGAAAGTGTTTGGGAGGCCAGAGAGATGGACGACCGGAATTACAATGTGCGGGCGGCGTGTATGGATGTTCTGGGAAGTTTGGAGTTGGTCCCAAACAACCCGGATCACCGTGAATAAATATGCAATTGTTTCCCGCTATTTTGTATATTGCCAAACAATTGGTAAAGAAAAAACGGAATCATTAAAAATTCGAAATAATGGAAAAAACTATGGGTAAAATCACGAACGTCAAAAGGGTATATAAAAGGGAAAAAAATCCATTCAATATGAAGATGACAGTTATTTCTGCTTTGTTCATCTTAATTACAATAACTGCATGTAACAAAACGGAACCCAACTGGCTGAAAGGAAACCTGCACACCCACACTTTCTGGAGCGACGGCGATGAATTTCCTGAAAGCGTTGCACAGTGGTACAAAGAAAACGGCTACGATTTTCTGGCACTCACCGACCACAATGTGATTCTGGAGGGTGAACGCTGGCGGAATTTCCCGGAAGACCACGCCACGCTGCACAAATACATGGAAACATTTGGTGGCGATTGGGTGGAAATGCACAGCCACGAAGAAGAGGAGGGAGTTCAAAGGGTGCGTTTGAAAACGCTGGAGGAGTTCCGGTCGATGTACGAAGAATCGGGAAAATTCCTGCTGATTATGGGTAATGAAATTTCGAATCCGCACGCAGTGCACCTGCTTGCTTTTCATCAGCACGAGATTCTTCCTGTTTCGCAGGGAACTGTGGACGAACGGGAAAAAATGATTCGGGAAACCGTTGAGAATGTGAAAGCCTACCGGGAAAAAACCGGTATAAATGTGCACCCGGCCCTGGCACATCCAAATTTCAGATGGGCTATTACGGCTGAAATGATGTTGAATGTTCCGGAACTTCGGTATTTTGAAGTGTTTAACGGCCATCCGCAAGTGAATAATGCAGGCGACGAAAACCGTGCAGGTACCGACCGAATATGGGATATTGTTCTGGCTAACCGCCTGGCAACCGGCAATGGTGAGCTGCTTTACGCCCTGGCCACCGACGATGCCCACAACTACCACGGCGGAGGCGCCGGTCCGGGCAGGGGCTGGGTAATGGTGCGTTCAGAAGAACTTTCGCCCGATGCCATTCTGGATGCCATCGACCAGGGTGATTTTTATGCATCGACCGGTGTAACCTTAAAAAACATTCAGTTTAACGGGAAAAATCTGAAAATTGAAATCGAACCGCAGGAGGGTGTGGAATTTACCACCGAGTTTATCGGGACGCCGAAAGGCGTTGACACCACCGGGACTCCAACCGTGGATGCTGAAGGAAATGAAATTGAAAACACTACAAAAACTTACTCCGAAGAGATCGGGAAAGTGCTGGCCACCAGCCAGTCGTTATCACCTTCCTACAAATTTACCGGCGATGAATTGTATGTACGGGTTCGGATAACTTCTTCTGCCGATCATATCGACCCGAATACCGGAAAGGTTCTGGGAAAACAAAAAGCCTGGGTGCAGCCGCA
>CAZXHP010000311.1:0-3355 GCA_964639655.1 uncultured Mariniphaga sp. | reverse complement strand
AGGTGTTTTACGGCCAGCGGTTTAAACATTTCATCGGTTGGTGAAAGGTATTGCGGGTGTTTGTCCGTTTCGGTTTTATAGCTCACCACCCAGGGTGTTTGCAGGTTATAGGTCATGGTTTCTGTAAAAGTGGGTTCGGGTAAAACTTCCACCCCGGTTACCCTGAAGTCGATGCCGTTGAATTTGTCGCCGAGGTAAAACTCCTGGCTCATAAACAAACCTTTAATAAAATTGGAAGCTGCCTCGGTTACCTCGAACGAAATCTGCAACCCCATGTCATGTACTGCAATTTCAAACAGCTTTTTTTCTTTCCAGAGTTTGGGCTTCCCAAAATCGAGCCTTGAAAAACAAAACAATTTGTAGAGTTTGGGTTCACTCTGTCCGTACCCTTTTTCGTGAAGGAATTGTGCAAAATCCTTATCGGCCTGTTTCAGTACTTTATAAATCCATGCACTGATGCAGTACTGGTAATCCATGGGCAACATGCGTTGCTTCGTAGTGCGGTTTAAGGTAAGTTTAATTCTCATCGTCTGAATCAATTAATTGATAGTTTTGTTTGTGTTTTATTTTCCGGTTGTATTTTTCTCCGCTGCACATTTCGCAACTACAGGGAGTGCCGGTAGTGCGTAATGCATGAAAATTATTGACCGGGTTTTCTTCCTGCTCTTTTGTAATTTGAAGTCGTTTCAGGCGTTTTTGATACAGGTGTTTTTTCTTATGCTGCCTGGTGCGTTTGTTCCGTGTAGATTTATGTTCTCTGTTAATAATCATTTTTAACGGCAATAATTATTTTCAGCTTTTGGTTTTAACAAAGACTGTCACCAGCACCTGCTGTTCGGGATATGCGTCAGGGGCAATTTGCTGCACGCGCATTTCGAAAATATTTTGCCCGGCATTCAGTAAGGCTGCAAGCGCTTTGTTGGATTTACGGGGAACAAAGCCCAATTTGTGCTTTTTAAAGTATATGGCCACAGCATTCTCATCGTAACGGTTTTTCGGCTCCGGTTTCATCATTAGTTCGGTGCCGATTTCAAGTTGTTTAAAAGCCAGCACACCTTCGTAATAGGTAAAACCTGCAATGTTAAAGTGGTCAAAATGTTTCCTTTCCATATCACTGATTTTTTTAAGTTGCTGATACAAAAGAAAGTTATCGGACTGTCAGCCCATGTCAGTTATAATTTTTTTTGCGCGTTTTTTCAGCAATTTTTTGAAATCTTCGGGTTCAATCACTTCGATTTCATTAAATAATCCCGTTACAAATCTTCCTACGCCGTCGAAACTGCATACCGGCGCAGAAAAAAGATACTCCTTTTCGTTAAGTTGTTGAATGTATTCTTCAGCCAGCGGATATTCTTCTTTTAGCAGTTCACAGGCACGGATGGAGAGTTTCAGCGTTACCTGAACTTGCCGGTCCGAACTTATCCTGAACACATCCATCGGAAGCTTTTTGTGTTCCGTTGCATTCTGCCAGGGTTGAGTCAAAACCTTCACAGATTTTATGCGGGTGTTTTTAAACGTTTTGCAACATTTAGACTGGATATCATACGCCCAGGTTGCCACATAATTCGTGGTAAAATCAAAGGGTTCCACAAGGCGATCGCGCGCTTCGTTGCTGTTGGCCGATAAATACGCTTTCAGAATAACCTGGTTTTTGTGTTTTATTGCCTGTATGAGTTGGTGAATATTTTCCGAATACTCTTTTTTGACAATGGTGTTCGCCACCCGGTCGAAATCGTATAAGGCATACAATTTATTGATCAGGTTTTGTTTTAACAAATTTTCATTGTCGATGGAATGGATAGCTTTTTGAAGGATGAAGGCTTCTTCTCGTGAGAAATGGAGTAATTCACTAATCTCCCTGAAATATGGCGAGTTTTTATCGATGGCATAATAACCACTCCTTGGGTTTGGAATAATAAAACCGGCATGTTTAAAAGTGTTTATATATCGATATGCAGTTCTAACAGAGATATCGAATCGTTCGGCAATTTCTCCAATTTTGTACTTCAGTCCGGAGGAGAGGAAAAGAAGCATTTCGAGTAATTGATTCAATTTTGTTTGTTCGTTCACGGTTTATCATTGATGAAACTTTAAAAATAAAAAATTTTAGTATAAACCAACCTAATAGATTAGAATTTTTGTTCAGAAAAGTTATATAAAAGACTCTGTCCATGAGAATGAATGTCAACCTATGGTATTAATAACTGACAGCAATTTGAAAAGTCACCATCCGGGGGATATTTCCCAAGTCAGCGTAATAACTATTTTAAGTAAGGGATATTAATTTGCAGACTACACAAAAACTTTCAACAGAAGGGCCATGCCTGCACTGAGAAATAAAAACACGGTCAACATGGCCACCAGGCTGCAGAAAAATTCGACCCGGCAAATCGCTTTAAAATGGCTCAAAGAATATAATGAAATTAATTATATCGTTTTGATAATCTGTTGAATCCCCAAAGAATGAAAAGGTGCAAAAATGAAAACGGGCTCTATTATGGCTTGTTGGCTAATAAAATACTCCTGCATAAATACCTTTTAGCGAACTTCAATCATCGTTACCAAGATAAAAAGTTTACGTTCTTACAGCTGAACCCGGTTGCAATGAATGAAGTTTGCGGAATGGATTGCGGCCCGGGGCAAGCGGCGCGAGCCGTCTGCGAGTGGAGCGAGGGTGGTGCAAGAGGCAGATTGAAGTATGAAATCGGCTTGCAGCACATGTGTGAAGTGAAACGGAACACACGAAACCGCCTACCTGCCGGAGGCAAATAAACAATACCGGTTGAAGCCCGAAGCGACCTGCAGGAGAGCCCTTCATGGCCCGCGGTTGGATTTTTAACGCTTGCATAAAGGAACGACTGCATGTGTTAAAAATCCAGAGAAAGCGGGCGTGACGAAGATTGAGGAGCCGCAAAAGACATGACAAGCCGCGATAGCACCCGCAGGGATTTGAATGCGTTTTATACCTTTATAGAAAACACGTATAAAACGCTTTCAAATGCTTGGCGCTGAATTTTGCCGACGATTGACGAGGAATACCTTTTGACCTGTACTTCCACACTGTCCAGGTAATCATTCAGTGCCCTTGCTGACTCCGATCGTCCAACGGCTCTTTGAAACCGGGCATTCCACTTTTTAGGTGCAACCGCTCTGTTTTCCGACAATTCAGAACGTTCACCGTTCATTGTAATTCTTAAATAAACAGGAACCAGACCAGCTTTATTTATTTTACTCTTTTGCACCGTAAATAATACACTTAACTCAAATTTCAAAGCATTTTGATTTATAATTAAATTACTAAAATTCAGTCAGTTTTTACCGAAAAACGAAGTGCAAACTGATGCAATAAAGTGCA
>CAZXHP010000310.1:0-3417 GCA_964639655.1 uncultured Mariniphaga sp. | reverse complement strand
ATATATTATTCAAATGATAGAGCATATTTTCCTTTAGGATTATTGATAGAAAAATGGCTTATTTATTATTATCCGATAATGGAGGTTGAATACAATATTCCACAAATTAATGGAAAATCAAAACTTGCATTTGAAATGCAGTTTAAAAAGTTTATAACAGAATATAGGGATATCGGAGGATTATCTGCCTTTTATAATGATCTAAGAAACAAGGGACTACCTCCAAAATTTATTCCTGCCTTTTTTGATTTAGTAAAGAAAATGAAAAATACTATTACCCTGATGCCAATGAAACATATAGGGCGTTCAATAAGTGACGAATATTATTCTATTTTTCAATTTGAACCAAAATCAAAAGGGAAGAAACCCGATACCATTGACATTGAATACTTAACAACAAATTTTGGAATATTTTCAATTCCAATTGAATACTACGATGCTTTTCGAATACTTGGAAGTTTTATTAATGGTCAAGATTCTATATTATTTAAGTGGGCAGAGTTCTCAGTCAATGCATCAGGAAAAAATTTATCCTTTGAAAAAGTAATTGGAGAAGTATTAAAAAATCCAATAACCGAACGAGATATAAAAGAATCGAAAAGGATTTTCGAATCCATTTTGAAAAAACAAGGAAAAGTTTATTGTGTCTGGACAGGAGATCCAATTTTAAAATATCAAGTTGACCATTTAATTCCTTTTTCGATTTGGAAAAATAATGATTTATGGAATTTACTTCCCTCAAAAGCAGTAATCAATAATCAGAAAAGAGATAAAATACCTTCCACTCATTTGATAGAAAAGAGAAAAGATTTAATTATACACTATTGGGAGTTGTTAAATAAAAATCAGTTTGAAAGATTTCAAAAAGAAATTCAAATATCACTTCTTGGAAATAATTCCAATACAAATTGGCAGGAAAAAGCATTTGTCCATCTTCAAAATAGCTGTAGATATCTCATAAACAACCGGGGATACATAGAATGGAACATTTGAAGTCTAATCCATATAATCATTTAACTGCCAAAGAAAGAGATAAACTTTCTTATCCGGCGAGAATTCTTTTTAATAAAAAACTTATTAATGGGAAAACACTTGATTTTGGATGTGGATTTGGCAAAGATGTGGAAGTGATAAAGTCGAAAGGAATTAATATTATAGGTTATGATAAACATTACTTCCCCGAATATCCATCTGAAAAATTTGATACAATTTTGTGTTTTTATGTCTTGAATGTTTTGTTGCCGGAAGAACAATCAAATGTGTTAATGGAAATATCACGGTTGTTGAAACCAACGGGAAAAGCCTATTTTGCGGTTAGACGAGACATTAAATACGAAGGTTTCAGAACACATAAAATCCACCAAAAACCAACCTATCAGTGCATTGTTAAACTTGATTACAAATCGGTTTTTAAAAATGAAAATGTTGAAATTTATGAATACCGGCATTTCAACCAGATAAAACGAAAAAATTCAGATTGCCCGTTTTGTAATCCTGATCCGGACCGAGAAATAATTCTTGAATCTGCCACAGCCTATGCTATTTATGACAAATTCCCGGTGAATAAGGGCCATGCGCTAATCATTCCCAAAAGGCATTGTGCCGATTACTTTTCACTCACTTTCAAAGAGCAATCGGCATGCTGGTTTATTATGAACAAAACAAAAGAAATCATCTGTGAAAAATTTAATCCGGATGGCTTTAATGTTGGAATTAATGTAAATGAACCCGCTGGTCAAACGATTCCGCATGTTCATATTCATTTAATTCCCCGGTACAAAGGTGATGTTGAAATTCCCGAAGGCGGAATAAGGGGAGTAATCCCTGAAAAACGTATTTACACAAACAGAAATAAGGAAATTGATGAATAATAAAGTACGACATGTATTGGGAATTTCGGGAGGGAAAGACAGCGCTGCATTGGCCATGTATATGAAAATGAACCATCCTGAAATTGATATGGAGTACTATTTTTCTGACACCGGAAAAGAACTGCCTGAAACCTACGAGTTGATTGCTGAACTGGAATCTTTCCTCGGGAAAAAAATCATAAAACTGGAGGCTAACCACAGCCATAAAAATCCTTTCGACCATTACCTGGATATTTACAATGGTTTCCTTCCCTCATCGATGGCCCGGTGGTGTACCCAAAAATTAAAACTGGAACCTTTCGAGCGTTGGATTGGCGATGATTTGGCCATTTCGTATGTGGGAATTCGCGGTGATGAGGACCGGGAAGGTTACGTTTCCACCAAACCCAACATTCAATCCATGTTTCCATTCCGGAAACATATCTGGGGTATGGAAGTATTGCACAAAGTATTGCACAATTCCAACCGGGAGAAAATTGTCGGACTTTACAAAAAACACAGCAGCGAAGAAATGTGCGATCGTTTTCTGGAAATTGTTTGGGAACCGCAATCGCCGAAATACCTGTTTTCGCAGAAAATGAAAGATTTACTTCAGTTAAGTATTTCCACTTTCAATCATGTGGTTTTTGATTTTTTAAAAGATCAGAATTTACCCGTTTCCTGCCTGAATGAATATTCACTTTTGGAAAACGAAGACAGTGTGGATATTGACGGGGTATTTCAATTGTTTAAAGAAAACGGGGTGAAAGTTCCGGGATATTACGAAGAGGTTGAATTTGAAGTAAACGGCCAGAAAGGAAAATACAACCGCAGCCGTTCCGGCTGCTTCTTTTGTTTTTACCAGCGAAAAATAGAATGGATTTGGCTGTATGAACGCCATCCCGAATTATTCCGCGAAGCTCAGGAATACGAAAAAGACGGCTACAGTTGGATGGACAACGAAACCCTGGAAGATTTGATTCAGCTCCAACGGATGGCTCAAATTAAACTCGATTATATTGCCACCTTGCAGAAAAAAAACAATGGCAAAGATAAATCAAACAAGCTGATCGATATTTTAGCTGATGAAAATGAAGTTTGTGCGAATTGTTTGATTTAAATCCACATAATTCATTAGTCAGTAGTTGTTGGTTCCAGTCTCCATGCTCAAAAAAAAGCATTTTTTTCATCTGCAATTTATTTCCTGAAAGCAAACTCCGGTAAATTTTTCCCTCTTAAAAAAAACCACTTGTCATTTTTAAAAAATGTCAAGTGATTTTTGAAAAATGTCTTGACATTTTATTCGGATTCACAAGTGATAATCGGCACAACGTCTAATGAACACGGAATACCAGGCTTGTTTTATAACAAAACAATCCCTGCCACCCTCTTCCTGCTGAGTTTGCCGCTGCCCGTGCGGGGAAGTTGTGGAACAAACCGGATTTGGCGGGGTTGTTCGTATTTTTCCAACTCCCGCCGGCAGATTGTTTTCAAGCGTTTGGTGCTTTCATCAGACTCTTTCCCTTCCACCACCAAAACCAACTGTTCGCCCAGCGATTCATGCGGC
>CAZXHP010000309.1:0-3495 GCA_964639655.1 uncultured Mariniphaga sp. | reverse complement strand
GTTTTGCCACCAAAATCTGGAATGCTTTCCGCCTGGTAAAAAACTGGGAGGTTTCTGCAGAAATTGAACAGCCCGAACATTCGAAACTGGCTGTTGACTGGTTCCGAAATAAACTGAGCCAGGTGGTGGAAACCCTCGACGGGCAGTTCAACCAGTTCCGCATTTCGGAAGCGCTGATGACTGTTTATACTACTGTTCGGGATGAATTCTCAGGCTGGCTGCTGGAAATTGTCAAACCGCCCTACCAGCAACCCGTCGATGCAAAAACCTATGTCGAAGTCATAGATCTTTTCGACCAGTTGCTGCGGCTGATGCACCCGTTTATGCCGTTCATTACAGAAGAAATCTGGCAACTGCTGAAAAAAAGGGAAAAAGGCGAAAGCATTATGACGAGCCAGTTGCCGGCAATAGAAACTTTTGAGAATAAACTACTTAAATCATTTGAAAATGTAAAGGAAGCCATTTCGGGAATCAGAAACATCCGAAAAGAAAAAAATATTCCAAACAAGGATGCGCTGGAATTAAAAATTCAGAAAGGCGACAAAGGCTATGAAGCCGGCTTTACCCCGGTTTTGCAAAAAATGGCCAACCTTTCGTCTTTGGAAATGATTTCCGAAGAGGTAAAAGGTGCAGCATCATTTCGGGTAAAATCCACTACCTTTTATGTTCCCATGGAAGGCCTCATCGATGTGGAAGAAGAGCTGAAAAAGCTGGAGGAAGAACTGCATTACACCAAAGGCTTTCTGAATTCAGTGCTAAAAAAACTGGGCAACGAACGGTTTGTGAACAACGCGCCCGAAGCGGTAGTGGCCAAAGAGAAAGCCAAACAGGCTGACGCCGAAGCCAAAATTAAAGTTTTGGAAGAGCGGATGGCTTCGCTGAAATAAACCGACCGGCCTTTTTACATTCCTGATAAGTAAATCTTCTTCTTTTAAAGTTCCTGAAATGGGGTTAAACTGAGTCCTGTTCAAAAAGAAGAAAACTTAATCGAAAACACTCCGTTTTTGAAAATCCATCAAAATTCGACTACATTTGTCAAAAACAATACGATTTCTCATTGGGCAACCTGAAAAATACAACTGATTCCAAACTGATCAGCCTCATTAAAACCGGCGTAAAAGAAGCTTTTCAGGAGCTGTTCGCAAGGTATGCGCCCCGTATTTATCAATTTTCGCTTTCCTATTTAAAAAACGGGCAGGATGCGGAAGAGCTGGTGCAGGATGTTTTTCTGAAAATCTGGGAAAAACGCGAAACACTCGATAAAACGAAAAACATCAAAGCATTTATTTTTAAGGTGGCGGTGAACACCATTTACGATTTTATCCGCCGAAAAAACATAGAAAGCGCTTATAAAGACTTTGCTTCTGCTAATTTTGAATCGCAACCCGACAGTACCTGGCATCAGGTAATTTTCGACGAAATGCTCGGTAACCTGGATGTGCTGGTTAAACAAATGCCGCCTGAACGTCGGAAAATTTTCCGGCTCAGCCGCGAAGACGGACTGACCAACGAGGAGATAGCCCGGAAACTGAACCTTTCCAAACGAACCGTCGAAAACCAGTTGTACCGCGCTATCGCTTTCCTGAAAAAACATTTCAGCACCGATTCCCTGTTCGCCCTGCTTTTCCTTTCTCTCTGGTGTGGATGAGGATTGAGGAGATTGAAAGGATTGAAAAGATTGAAGGAAAAAATGCATGAATGATAAAATGCGTGAATGCATCCATGAAGGATGCTGTAAAAATTAAGCTGCATGTTCCAGTTTCACTCTAATATTCACCAAATTTGTTCAGAACTTGTCCCCCGTTGGATGCAAAATTTGCCATGAAAATGATATTTGATTTCCAAAGCCACGTAGTGATTCCTTCGGAAGGGGAATTAAAGGGGGATTCAGAACGATGAATCTAATTTTAAAAAACATTAATACAAAAAATTCTACCAGCCCATGAGTAAATCCCTTTCTCCATTCGTATTACCATTAACTATTGAATCAGAAACTGAAAAAAATATTTCGCAAATAGTTTAGGTTAGTTTAGTTAGACAAAACCGTTTCGGTCTTCCGGGACGGTTTTTTTACGGGCCGAAAGCCCAAATCAATTCAGCCCGGAGCAAAGTAAAATTTAAGAGAATAACCAATATTGAATTAATGGCGTTTAGTTTAGCAAATATTGAAATTCGAATTTGTTTGACGTTGTCAGGAGCTTTCCCGATAGCTATCGGGACTGACAAGTCTGCGGTGCGTAACCTGTCAACGTCTATAGACTTGACAGCGTTAACTAAACGACGTTGAATATTGAATAAATTATATCCAACCTGACTGTATTCAGATCTTAATTTGAATATTCATTATTGAGAATTGATTATTTCTTTCAACCACTTACCAACAAATCGGGCTGAAAGCCTAAATCAATTCAGCCAGGAGCAAAGTTTAATGGCGCTCCGGGTGAATAAAATCCCACACCAACCGGCGCCCTGAAGGGGCAAATTAATTTAACCTGCCCTTGCCGAGCGAATAAAAAATTCCCCACATAAACCCAATGCGTCCCGTCAGTTGGCGGATTTGTATCGGGTTGAAATAAGCCGGACTTTCAGCCCGAATATTCAAACACATTAAAAATTCTTCAACCTTTAATGAGTATATTGTCCGGACAATTCGTATTACTATCAACTGAGAAACAAAAATGAACAATCGGATAAAAAATATACTACAAAAAGGAAACGCCGAAAATGCCGACAGCAAAGACCGGCAGGAAATGCTCTCCCTTTTTCACCAACCGGAAAAGGAATACGAACTGAAAGGTGAACTGGTGAAAGAGCTGGACGAATGGACCGTTTCCGACGATTCCCTTCCTAACCTGCAAAAAATGTTTGCCCGACTTTGGAATACCATTGAAAAGCGGGAACAGCGAAAGACCCTGAAAACCCGTTACCTGAATGTAGCCGTACGCATTGCCGCAGCCATGGTAATCGGCTTGTTTTTGGGAATTTATGTTACTTCTTTGGTAAACAAACAGGAGTCCGTTTTCTACACCGCCTACTCCCCCATGGGTTCGGTTTCGGAATGGAACCTGCCCGACGGTACAGTAATTTTCCTGAACTCCGGTTCGGAAATCAAATACAGCGTGAACGGCAAAAAAGCGCCCCGCGAGGTGTTCCTTACCGGCGAAGCCTGGTTTGAGGTAGAAAACGACAAAAAACGGCCCTTTGTGGTGCACACCCCGTTTTATGATGTACAGGTAACCGGAACCCGTTTTAACGTGAAGGCTTATGCCGAAGAAAACAAGGCGACCACCACTTTGGAAGAAGGTGAAGTGATCATCCATTCCGAAAAAAATCCGCAACTGGCCGAAGGCATTGTGCTAAAACCCGGACAGCAACTGGCGCTGGCAGGCGATGCCGAAAATCCTGAAATCAACGAGGTAAACACCAGGTGGTTTACGGCATGGAAAGACAACAAACTCATTCTGGTGAACATGCCGCTGAAAGAACTGATTGTGT
>CAZXHP010000308.1:0-3505 GCA_964639655.1 uncultured Mariniphaga sp. | reverse complement strand
AATAAGGTGGCCGGTTAACATCGGCAAAAAAACGCTATTCAGAATCTCCATAGTGTTTTTCTATTATTTGTTCGTAGCGTTCCAAAAACTTCTCAATTACTTTCCAGTTGGCAGCTTTCAGCGTTTTACTCACAGCAGGTTGGGAAATCTGAAGTATTTCCCCAACCTGTTCCTGAGATAAACTGTTCAGCCTGTAAAACAACATATTCGCCTGAACCGATGAAAGATTTTTTAACAGGACATCAGCCATATAACAATAGGTTTCCAATTCACTGTCCAGTTCTTTATTTCCAGTTACAATAATGATATTGAGGTCTTTCTTTTTCAAACTGTCCAGGTTTTTGCCTGAAAGAACAAAAGCAGTACCATCAGCCAGTAACACATCTTCATTCCATGAAGAAACTTCACCGATACCAATGGAGGTTCTAAGGTCGGCAGCCTCATTTTTCCTCCGAACTTCCATTCTGAATTTTAGCGCCAGCAACAATGCAACCATTGGTTTTGCAGCCAGTTGAAAACTATCGCCTCTGTAAAACCTTGGTCTCAACAGAATTCCCTCATGCATAAATTGCTCAATTCCGTTTTGGATAAAACTCTTCTGTGCTTCATCTAAAACTGAAGAATTTACAATGTCTCCTGTTATAACGGCTATTTGTTTATTCTTTTTCACAGTGCAAATATAACCTAAAAAGGTTATAAAATAAAAATATAACCTAAAATAGTTATATTATGGAATTATAACCAAATCTGGTTATATTTTTCTATCTCCTTTAAACCAATTTTTCCTTCATAAATGGCTTTGCCGGTAATTACTCCGGGAACGCCCATTTCAGCAAGTTTGTAAATATCGTCCATAGATGCAATGCCGCCGCTGGCAATAATTTCGACTTTGGGTAAAGTTTCCATTATTTCAGCGTACAATTCAAACGCCGGCCCGCTGAGCATTCCGTCGCGGCTGATGTCGGTTGAAATAACTTTGAAAATTCCTTTTTTGTGAAATTCATCAATAAACTCTATCACAGGTAATTCTGTACTTTCCTGCCAACCGCTCACGGCAATTTTCCCATTTTTTGCATCGGCGCCCAAAATGATTTTTTCGCTGCCAAATTTTTCGAGCCAGCTTAAATACAGTTCCGGCTCCTTTACGGCAATGCTGCCGCCGATTACCATGGCTGCACCCGATTCAAAAGCAATTTTCAGGTCTTTATCCGATTTCAAACCGCCGCCAAAATCGATGATTAAATTTGTTTTGGATGCAATCTGTTCCAGCACTTTGTAGTTTACAATGTGTTTGGCTTTGGCGCCATCCAAATCCACAAGGTGCAGCCGGCTGATTCCGGCATCTTCAAACATACGGGCAACTTCCAGCGGATTTTCATTGTACACGGTTTTGCGGTTGTAATCGCCCTGCGAAAGCCGGACACACTTTCCGCCAATGATATCGATGGCCGGGATTATTTCGATTTTTTTATTCATTGTTATTTTGTTTTCGCAGAGATGTAAAAAAACTCAACACAATAATTCTTTTATTGTGGTTTTTAACTACGCAACGTTAAGATTTATCCCATATTTTAAAATTTCATCTACAACCGGATTATTTACATTAAAATCTTCATGGTTAAAAGGATGGGGTTCAATGCGCAAGTCAATTTTGCGTCTAAGCTTCATAAATTCAATCTGAGTATCTATTATGTCATCTGAGTGTGTCAATACAATAGCAATATCAATATCGCTATCAGGGTGTTGAGTACCTTTGGCATAACTGCCAAATAAAATTGCACTTTTAATAGTGTATTTATCCTTTAACAACTCAATATATTTGCTGGCAATGTTTAGGGCTTCAACTTTATCCATGAGTACAATTCTTTAATTTTTGATATCCAATACTCTGAAAAAACCGGAGTACATTTTTTATAAAAAGCTTGCTTATAACTATCGTATCTGGCATTTAAATTAAAAGTTGTTATTGTATCGAGCCAGTCTAATTGTTCCTCTGTGAAATCCAGTCCGGAGAGCGCAGCAAGCTTTGTGAGGTCGTGGGTAAAAGGAGCATGTTTTCCTGATTTTTCTACCACCTTTGCCTTTAAGACTTTTTCAAGCACAATATGACCAATAAACAAAGACCAGCTATAATCTTTGGAGTCAAACAGATGATTCATTGTTACAAAATCTTTTTCAGCACTGTCAATCCAGTGCGTAACGACTTTATTAACATCTATGTTCTTCTCCATTTTGTAATTTTTATGACAAAATTACGATTTATTTCTCGCTTATTTCCCTTCCAAAATCATTTTCAAAACGGCCTGTGCCGTGATTTCGCGGTTGGCTGCCTGTTCTACTACTATGGAAGAAGGGCTATCGAGAACACCATCGGTAACCACCACATTTCGGCGAACGGGCAGGCAGTGCATAAATTTGGCGTTGCTGGTTAAAGCCATTTTTTCTTCGTTCACCGTCCAGCCAAAATCTTTGGAAAGAATTTGCCCATAGCTTGTATAAGATGCCCAGTTTTTGGCATAAATAAAATCGGCATTTTCAAACGCCTTTTTCTGGTCGTATTCCACTTTCACATCGCCCATAAACTCCGGCGCCAGTTCGTACCCTTCGGGATGGGTAACCACCAGCTCATAATCGGTTTCCCGCATCCATTCCACAAACGAATTGGCCACAGCCTGTGGCAATGCCCTCGGGTGCGGAGCCCAGGTCAACACAACTTTGGGACGTTCTTTTGTTTTGAACTCTTCGATGGTCACCAAATCGGCATAACTTTGTAACGGATGGCGGGTGGCGCCTTCCATGCTTACAACGGGAACACCGGCATAGTCAATAAACTGGTTCAAAATCTTTTCAGCGTAATCATCTTCCTTGCTCTGAAATTTTGCAAAAGAGCGCACGCCAATCACATCGCAGTATTTACCTATTACCGGAATGGCTTCCTTCAGGTGTTCCGGTTTATCGCCGTCCATAACAACACCCAGCTCCGACTCCAGTTGCCAGCCGTCTTCGTTCACATTCAGCACCATCGTATTCATGCCCAAATTCATGGCTGCTTTTTGAGTACTAAGGCGGGTACGCAAACTCGAATTAAAAAATATCAGAACCATGGTTTTGTTCTTACCTAAATACTCGTATGCAAACCTGTTCTTTTTGATTTCCATGGCAGTCTCAACCGCCTTTTTTAAATCGGGAATATCTTTTACTGAAGTGAAATGTTTCATGAAAGTAATTATTGTAAAATGTTCATAAAAAAGCCAGGCCTAATTTTCCATCAAAATCTTAATTTCGATTTTTAACTTTGGTAGATGATTCACGACAATACTCCAGATTAAATCATCAGAAATTGTATTGTAGCCATGAATTATGCGATTGCGGGTTCCAATTATCTTTTGTGCATTTTCAAGCAGAAAACTTTTATCCTTTTTTGGAATTCCGTTTACAGCTTCGCCAATGGTTTCCAGGTCTCTTTCTACTGCCCTTTTGGTTTTGGTATCTGACAAATAATCTT
>CAZXHP010000307.1:0-3525 GCA_964639655.1 uncultured Mariniphaga sp. | reverse complement strand
CAATATCGATAAGATTAAAGCTTTTATTTTAGATTCCACCAATGGCATTTTAACAATCATTTAGTTAATATTTTCCTTCCATTTTATTCATACCTCAGTGCCTCCATCCCGAGTCACTTCGTTTTCGGGATCTCCGCTCTCCTCTATTCGTATCGGAGGGCTTCGACCCCGAGTAATCGGGATTTCGTCACTCATACCTGAGTGCCTCAACCGGGTTCCTCGTAGCTGCCCTCCAGCTTTGCCAGCTTACCGTGAGCAGCGCAATTCCCAAAGCCACTAAACCGGGCAGGGCAAAAATCCACCAGTTTAAACGGGTTTTGCGCCAAAGGCAGGGTTGTGTCACAGGCAAAGTTTTCGAGCATCTTTCAGCATTATTCGTGAAATAATGAAACCCCAACTATTTTATCAATAAAAATGCCTTTTCCACAAACAGCTATATTTCAGTGCGATAACGAATTTTAAAATCAAATAGTTGTCAATTTTTTTTACACAAGGTGTATAAATTTTAGTCAATCATACAGCCATTGAAAAGTACCTGCAGAGGTTATTTTTCAGGTTTCACCTGAATTTTTTGCAGTTGTTCCTTTATTGCCTTATCAGGAATAAAACTCAGGCGTAATTCCCTGATGTTTTTGGCGCTAACCATTTCGGGCAATTCACTTGCGGTTACCCGGGCATGAAGCCGGAACACCCCAAGGCCGTCTAACCTGACTGTATTTCCCCTGGCGAGCAATTCGGGAATCAGGCCGATAAGGGCGTTTACAACAAGAATAACATCGGCGCCGCTTGCTGTTGTCCGTTTCGAAAGTAAAGCGGCAACCTCGGGGAGGCCGATTTGTTTGGAACCGGTAAGCTTTGGGAACCATAATTTCCGCCCGCTTTTGCCTTCTCCGGGGCGAAACGTTGACATGATTTTGTAATTCAAATACATCGGATCGTTTTTTAAGATGTTAGAACTTTTAACTTTAATGCGCATTAGAATACGATTTTCTGCCTTCAATTATTTTTTTTGTGCTTAGAAGATTTCAGTCTAACGCGCATTAGAATATACAATTTTGCCTGCATATTTTCGAATATCCATGCATCTTTGTATTTTATTTCGCTTCTTCTTTTACTTTAATACCGCCCCCGGCGGACTGGTTTTTCTTTATTATGCTCATTCTACCATCACTGTGTCGCTACGCGACTGTATTTTATTCATACCGTAAGGCTTCAACCGGATTTCTGGTAGCCGCCCGCCAGCTTTGCCAGCTCACCGTCAGCAGCGCAATTCCCAGCGCCAGCAAACCGGCCAGGGCAAAAATCCACCAGCTTAGTTCAGTTTTGTAGGCAAAGTTTTCCAACCATTTATTCATGGCATACCAGGCGATTGGGCTTGCAATAACAAAAGCAACCAACACCCAAATCATAAAATCTTTGTTCAGCAGAATAAGTATTTCCGATACTTTGGCGCCGTTTACTTTTCGCACGCCAATTTCCTTGGTGCGGTTTAAACTGATGAGGAAAATCTGGCCCAAAATTCCCATGCAGGTAAGCGCAATGGCAATCAGCGAAAAGAAGGTAACCGATTTGGCCAGTTTTTCTTCCTTCGCATACATGGCCTGGAACTGGTCGTCGTAAAACGTAAATTCCATGGGTTCGTCGGGCAGTATTTTTTTCCACACTTTTTGCAACTGTTCCATCTGCTGCCCCACATTTCCGGGTGTCAACCGCAACGAAAGGGTGTTGAATTTGCGGCCGGGTTCATAAAGCAGCGCCACCGGTGTAATACCGGCGTGCAACGATTCCACGTTAAAATTATTCACCACGCCCACCACGTTGTATCCGCCTTCACGTCCGTTGTTGAATTTTTTCCCTTCGATGGTATGCCAGCCATACCTTTTTACCGCTTCTTTATTCATCATGCAGGCCTGGTCTTTATCACCGGGCAGAAAATTCCGGCCCTCCTGCAACTCAATACCCATGGTTTCCATAAAATCGTCAGAAACATAAATGGAGTTGACTAAAAACTCGTCGTTTTCCACGCCGCTTCCCAGCATCATTTGAATCCAACCGGGATACCCCGAACTCAGCGCATTGTTTCTTACAAACGGAAGTTTGGCGGTTTCCTTTTTTATCAGTTCCTGGTTGGGGAAAAGGTAAGGGATTTCGAGCCGCACCAGGTGTTCCTCGTTAAAACCCAAATCGTAGTGTTTTACAAACTGAAGCTGTTTAAAAATGAGCATTACCACAGCAATCAGCGCAATGGAAACGGTAAGCTGAAAAGTTAACATGGCCTGTTTCCCGATGTGCTTTCCCTTTTGCCTGCGCCCGCCCGATAAAAAGTCGGCAATGTTAAACCGCGAGAGCACGTAAACCGGGGCAAGGCTGTTCAGAAAAACAACACCCAGAATCGTTCCTGCAAAAACCGGAAGGAGTTGATAAAAATTGACATCGTCAATGCAAATGTTCCGCCCGAAAAATGTTTCGGCAGATGGCAGCAGAATGGTGGTGAGCAGAACAGAAATGATAAGAGAAATAAAAATGCCAAGGACAACTTCGGTAAATGAGTTTGAAAGGAGCTGCCAAAAACCGGCTCCGTTTGTTTTGTTGATTCCAATTTCCCTGAGTTTGGCATATTGTATCGAAATGGTGTAATTCAGGTAATTGATGCTCGAAAGAAGGATAATCAGAATGGTGATGGAAAGAAAAACCACCAGCATTTTTGAATTTCCTTTGGCATGTCCGTCGTTTAAATCGAGGGTTGAAAGGTAAATATCGGTAACAGGTTGCAGCGCCAGACTGTCGGTGGTAGAATTAAACTGGCCGATGGAACCGTTTAGCTTTTTTGCAAATGCAGTGGGTTCGGCCAAAGGATCCAGCAAAATATAATGTTCAGTGGGATAAATACAGACACCATCTTCACATTCCTGCGAAAACTGGAAGTTCTCGTTTTCGGCATTAAAAAGTAACTCGGCACGAAAGCTCGAATTTTCAGGTAAATCTTTTATCACCGCCGAAATGGTTGCCGAAAAGAATTCCTGCTGAATGGTTCGCCCCAGCGGGTTTTTATCGCCATACAATCGTTTGGCTACCGATTCGGTAATAACTGCCGAATTGAGGTCGCTGAACGGTTGTTCCGACAAGCTGGCAATAATTTCGGTGGAAAAAATATCAAAAAAACGGTTGGTTGTGCTGATGGAATAACTGATTCGGGTGTAGTCTTTGGTTTCGGCGTCTTTTATGTTGAACTGAAAGTTGGATGTATATTCCACCGGACAGGCATTTTCCACTTCCGGGTAGTTTTCGTTCAGCACCGGTGAAAGTTTGTAGTCGAGCCCGCTTTTGTTGCGTTTGGCATCGTAAAGGCGGTACATGTTTTTATGATTTGCAAAATGGGTATTCACATTGTGTTCGGCGTTGTAAAACAAACCGATAAGGATGCAGGCAGTAAACCCGATGGAAAACCCACCGATTATCAGTGCGGAATACACCTTGTTTTTCAACAGGTTCCGCATGGCCATTTTTATTTTGAATCGAATCATA
>CAZXHP010000306.1:0-3566 GCA_964639655.1 uncultured Mariniphaga sp. | reverse complement strand
GCATTAAAAAAGCCGGAAGAAAAACTCCCGGCTCTTTATGTCGATTTTTAAAAACGTTTTCTGGCAGAATGGGTAAAATTCAAAGCATTAGCCGTTTAAATTGACTCGGTTTCCACTACTTTCGACAGGATATCGGCGTAAGGTACCAACAGGTATGTTTTCCCTTCGAAGTCGATTTCCGTACCTGAAAATTTTTTGTAGAGAACCTGGTCTCCCGGTGCAATTTCTGCATTTTCGATGTTGCTTATGGCAACAACTTTTGCAACTTCCTGCTTCTCCTGTGCAGAATCGGGAATAATAATCCCTGCAGCGGTTTTCTGTTCTGCGACATCTTCAGTCAGTTCCAGCAGAACATTCTGATTAATTGGCTGTAACTCTTTCATTTTTACCATTCTTTAATTTAACGTTTAACACTAATTTGAAGTTAACAAATATTTGTCGATGTTATCTTTAAACATCTTTTTGGTATCTTCTTTTGTGCGGGCAATGCCTGACATCATAACCGGCTGCCCTTTAACAGGAATGTATAAAAACGCCGGAATTCCGCGAATGCCAAATACCGCAGCCAGTTCCTTTTCTTTTTCCGTATCGATTTTGTACACATAAATGTCACCGTCATATTCGTGTGAAATTTCCTCGAGAATGGGCGACGCGATTTTACATGGGCCACACCAGTCGGCGTAAAAGTCAATCAGTGCAGGTTTGTCGCCTTTGTATGCCCACTCCTGCGGCGAATTTTCGTAGTCCCATACTTTCTGTAAAAAAACATTCTTGTTCAAAAGAATAGAACCTCCTTCGGCTGAATTTTCACTGACTGAAGCATTGTCAGCCACGGTTTGAACCTGAGTAGCTGATTTCTCAGCACTTTCGTTTTTTTTGTTTTCTGCCTGTCCCGAGTTGCAGCTGTACAAAGAAAAGACTGCAATGGCCAGAATGAATACTAACTTTTTCATTTTATATTGAATTTTAATTAATTCCCAATAAACTGTTTATTCTCGTTTTATCGAAACCTACTACTATTTCGCCGTTAATTTCGGTTTGCGGAACACCTTGCTGTCCGCTCCTGCGTACCATCTCTTCGGCAGCTCTCTGATCGCGCGAAACATCCACTTCGCGGTAACGAATTCCATTTTCCTGTAAATGGCGCTTTATGGTGTTGCACCAGGTGCAGGTTGGCGTGGTATAAACCGTTACGTTTTTTTGCGATCTTTTTTCGCCGTTGGTGGAAATAACTACTGCCGATTTGTCAAAAATAACATTAAATTGTTCCGGATGATGACATCCTTTCACCAAATTTCGCAACTGTCCTTTTTCAAAATAAAGCAATGCAGGAACACTGGTAACACTAAATTCCGGATGAATGTCCCTGACATCATTCACATCAGCGCTGCAAAGAACGTTGTTTTTCTTTTTTCCCAAAACAATTTTTTCTGCTTGTTCAAAATTTTCCAAAGCACAGTCGCTTTGGGCTGAACCCTTTTTATATAACAACAGCCAAACATTTTCGTTCGTGCCGGTTGTGTTTTTTAATTCCTGTAAAGATTCAATTTTTTTCATGCCTCAAAAATATATAAATATTTACATATATGAAAACGTATATAACAATCCCTGTGCCATTTGGTTTGTTTTTTATTTTTGACATGCAAATTTTTTTTTGTTTTCACGCAACCCTTCCACCATTCTTTTAATCTATTCCATGTAAAAACTAAAATGAGGAGAGTTAATCATGAAAAAGTATTTTTTAATTATTTTATTGGGATCACTATTTTTAGTAACCGGTTGCCTCGATGATGACGGGTATTCGCTGAACGATATGTGGGTAGGTTTTGGGATGGTAGAACAGGTGAATTCCGACCCGATGGAATACCAGATCAATATGGACAACGGCGATGAACTCATCCCGATTGCTTCCGGCTACGGTTTACCTTGGTATTATTACGGTTCCAACGACCCGAATTCGCGACTAAAAACCGGCGACCGTATTTTAATCAACTACACCGTTTTGGGCGATAATGCCAAAGACGGTGGTGAAGCCGACCGTTTTTATATCCGGGTGAATTCGGTAAAAAAAGTTTTGTTGAAAGGTATTCTCGACATTACAGATGAAAACCGGGACAGCATTGGAAACGATCCGGTTATTGTGAAAGATGTGTGGATGACCGACAGCCTTTTGAATTTTGAAATTAAATACTGGGGGCGTTACGAGGTGCATTACATCAACCTTGTAAAAGAACCGGGTGAACTGACAGAAGACGATCAGCCCATTGAACTGGAGTTGCGTCATAACGACAATGGCGATGTGGAAGACATTCCGTATGCCGCTTATGTTTCGTTCAGACTGGACGAGATCCGGATTGCCGGGCTCGATTCGGTGCAGTTCAGGGTAACCAGTACCGATTACGAGGGTGATTTATTTGAATACGAAGGGGTGTACCATTACGGCGAAAACAATTAGACAATACAGGTACATTCGTTTAAAGGCGTCTTTCAGGCGCCTTTTTTTTATTTCATAGCAGCGGGTTTTTGAAAAATTGCATTATATTCGGTAGCACCAAAAAGTGATGAATGGAACTGACAATTCTGCGTGACATTGTTATAATTTTTGCCCTTTCAACTTTTGTAAACTTGTTATTTACGCGGTTGAAAGTGCCCACTGTTGTGGGGTATTTAATCACCGGAATTGTTGCCGGCCCTCATCTTCTGGCACTGGTTCACGAAGAGCACAATATTGAAATTCTGGCCGAAATCGGAGTGATTTTACTGCTGTTTACCATTGGCCTTGAGTTTTCGCTGAAACATCTGGTTCGCATCCGGAGGATTGTGTTTTTCGGTGGTCTAATGCAGGTATCGTTAACCGCAGTCGTATTTTATGCACTGTCTTCGTTGTTTGAATTGGACTGGAAAGGCAGCCTGTTTATGGGATTTTTAATCGCCCTGAGCAGTTCGGCATTAGTATTGAAATTACTGCAGGAGCGTTCGGAACTTACCTCCAATTACGGACGAACCGTTTTGGGAATTCTTATTTTTCAGGATTTATTGCTGGTTCCGCTGTTGCTTTTTACCAATCTTTTGGGAAATCCCTCGGTAAACATCGGAAGCGAAATGGGACTGCTTCTTATTAAAACTGTGGTAATAATCGGCTTGGTATATGTTGGTAATCGCTGGTTGTTGCCTAAATTGCTGCACCTTATTGCGCTTGCCAAAAACCAGGAGTTGTTTACCATGAGCATTTTTCTCATCTGTTTTGCCATTGCTCTGCTTACCTACAGGTTGGGAATGTCGCTGGCATTCGGGGCATTTTTGGCCGGGCTCATGATTTCCGAATCGGAATACAGCCACAATGCATTTGGAAACCTCATCCCATTTAAAGACACATTTACCAGTTTCTTTTTTGTCTCCATAGGAATGTTGCTTAACCTCTCGTTTGTTCAGGAAAATATTTTACTTGTAGCAAGCGCCGTTTTACTGGTTGTGGTTGTGAAAATGCTCATTGCATCGGCAACCGGTTTTGTTTTGGGGCACACTTTCCGGGGAATTGTGCTCATTGGATTTGCACTGAGCCAGGT
>CAZXHP010000305.1:1920-3618 GCA_964639655.1 uncultured Mariniphaga sp. | reverse complement strand
TCCATTTCCGAATGGATAATATCCTGGATGTCCTGTTTTATCTGGTAGTAATTGCGTTGAACCATCTGGTTCTCCAGTTTGCGGATAGCTGGAATATCGCGGTAGTTTTCCTGTTCTTTTTTCAACGCCTCATGGTCATTCTGTATTTCGCAGTGAAATGCCTTGAGGTCAATTTTACAGTCGGGATTATCGGCCACCATACCCACAAACTCTCCTGAACTTAATCCAGCTATTTTAGACGGAGGAATAGCCTGTTCCAGTTGTTTGGAACGACTGATTGACGTGTCGCTGCTGTGAATGGAGAGACTTTCCCTCTCCTGCATTATTTTCCCGAAACGGTCCGATATCTGTTTGGCCGTATCACCGGTTACCTGTCCGCTGATAATATTTCCGGCAATATTCATAATCACATCAGCCTGTTCCCTGCCGTAATCCTTACGCAGCTGGCTGAAGTCCTGGACTCCCAGGCAGGTGGCCACTTTGTTGCTTCGTGCCGTGGCAATCAGGTTGTCCATGTTATTCAGGTAGATGGTCGGAAACTCATCGAAAACAAGGCTGCATTTTTGCCGGCCTTTTTTGTTCACCAGTTTCACCAGCCGGTTTACATACAGTGATAGCACCGCTCCATAAATCTGTATTTTCTGCGGATTGTTCCCCATACAAACAATCTTCGGTTCATCGGGATTGTTGATATCGAGGGTAAAGTCGCTGCCTGACAAAACGTAATACAGTTGGGGGGATGAAAGCCTGGCCATAGCCACTTTTGCTGCGGCAATCTGGCCTTCCAGTTGTTCCATCACGTCGTTTAAATAGGCATTTAAAAAAGGATTAATCAACACCTCGATTTCCTTTTCGTTCCGGAGCAGGGTAAACAGGCTGTCATAGTCTGCCTGCATCAGTTCGATAACATGTGGCAGGGTGCAAAATTCTCCGTCTTTATATTTTCTCAGGTACCAAATAACGGCTGTAAGGAAATTAATGGGCGATTCCACAAAAAAGTCGCCCTGGCGTTTAATCCACTCCCGGTTCAGGCCCATCAGGATGGTTCGGGCAGATTCAGCCGCATCGGTAATGTCAGTCATAGCCGAGGGTTCCAAAGGGTTGCACCGGTGGCTCTGTTCCAGGTTGTCAAAATTGATAACATGGAAGGCAGGCGGTTTGGGATACCGGTGCCTGTTTTTCAACCAGGCGTTGTAGGCTATTCCGGAAAGATCGTCAAACTTAAAGTCATAAACAAACAGGGTAAATCCTTTGCGGATATGCTGTGTAATGATGTGGCGTATCACAAAATAAGATTTGCCTGAGCCGGGTGTTCCCAAAACCAGAACTGCACGAAAGGGATTGACAATATTAATCCAACTGCTGCGCACCTTGTTTTTAAGCCGGTAGCGGGCAGGCAGGTTGACGGAATATTCATTTTCCAGCAGGCGTTCTTCCTGGGGAAACGTTTCATTCTCGCGGTTAAAAATGTCTTTATTGTCGAGTCTTTTCCTGATAATCCGCGACAGTAGAATACCACCCGACAGGATGAGCATATATCCCACGGAAGTGAGCCCGATATAAACCCCTGCCACGTGGGTTATTTTTATTTTCATCAGCAGGGCGAAGTAGCTGAAGAAATAAATCAGCAACCCGGTGGTGATACAGAAAACAGGAGTACTGTAACGCTGTTTTTCTTTTTTTCTTCCTTTTGCCCCT
>CAZXHP010000305.1:0-1820 GCA_964639655.1 uncultured Mariniphaga sp. | reverse complement strand
TATTCCTGAAAAACTTTCTTTTCCTTCTTCGTTTTTTCCTGTTCCTTTTCAGTTGATACGGCATGTAATCCGATGTCTGTTCGGGTTTCATCACTGTATCCAGTATCTGCCCGATGCTGCCGGAAATAGCAGCAATCTGAGAACCATTGGAGAAAGCTTCGGTTTCTGCCGCAGAGTCGTCAGCGTGCGGCTGTAACCCCGTTTGTTTCCGGGCTGAGTTGTGCAGCAAATTCTGCCCGGAAACTGTATTTTGCAGGCAACGTTCCTGTATGGCTTTTGCACTGTATTTTTTGCCCAGTGCGCTGCCGTTAAAAACACACTTAGTCCGGTGATCCACGTAGGTGATGCCATAAACCAAACCTTCCCGGTTTTGGCGAAGGACCACATGAATACCCTGCTTTTCCAACGCTTTAATCAAATCAGGAAGCGTTATCTTTCCTCTTAAAAAAATCTTATCCACAGCATTTTTTATTGCAGGTTTGAAAGGAATACGTTTGCCTTTGTTTTCATTAAACCGCTTTTCCAGAAATGCAAGGGTAGGTTTGTTGTAAAACAGGCTTGCCTTAATGGGCACACCTGCAGGATTTCCGTTGCCATCCAATACCCGGTACAACAATCCTTTGTTTTGGTACACCCTTGAATTTTCGCTGCCTCTCAGGGCAGCAACATTGTACTGACGGAGCACGGCGTTCAGTTCGGGAAGGCTGGTGTACCGGTATTGGGTCAACACGTTATCCAACACATTCTGTATGGCCATTTTTGTTTGCGATTTACCATACAAAACTTTTGAAACGGATACCGGTTTTAGCCGATAAAGTTCCTGTTTCTTTTGGGCTTCTGCGCTTACCAGGTTAAATTCCTTTTCAATTGCCTTCCTGGCCCGTTCTGATTGGTTCCGTCCAATGTTGTGCATGTCGATACGGCTGCCGTCCGAACGGACTTTTACCGACACAATATGAATGTGTGGATGCGCGGCATCGTAATGTTGGTAAACCAGGTAAGGTTGATTTCCAAAACCGATTTTTTCCATATAGGAATCTGCAACGGCCAGTAATTTTTCTTTGGCAAGATGGTTTTCGGATGTGTGAAAATTCAGGGAGATATGTACGCTGTTTCGCTTAATATTTTCATTCAGTTCCAGCTGTTTCCTGAAAAGATGCAATTTCATACCCAGATTCATCTCATCCGGGTCAAGCGGATAATTGCAGGCCCCTATACATTCTGCCACACCCTGTTTCACCTTGTTCTCGTTGTAGTTTAAAATGCGGTGAATGGAATACCCTGTTTTAATTACTGTAACCATGATTTTGCTATTTTTTGAATCTGTTTTTTGATTTCATCGATTTTGTTGAAAAGTGTTATTTTCTCAACCTTCCAGGCATTCAGCCAGATTTTAAATTCATTTATCCGGTCGAGGGTATGCAATCGTTTTACAGCCTGGTTGAAATTGTTGCCGATGTGGTTCAGTTCTTTTCTGAGCTTGGTCATTTCAGCCACCAGGTCATCCAGCGACCGGTTCCGGTAAAAAGTGATTACCTGCTTTTCAAAAAGAACCCGGCGCATATAATCGCTAAGCTTCCGGCAGGTGGATGCTTTCCATTGCTGTTCTAATTTTGCATATTCATCAGGAGTCAGCCGAATCCCGATAAAGCGTGTCCTGTTTGATTTCCTTCTTCCCATCATTTATCATTCTCACATCTGCCTTACGGCAAACAGGTTTTCAAACTCATTTTTTCGTTTTAGCATCCCCCGCCCACGAGTTCCGAGTATGGGGCGGCAGGATTCGTTTGTTTAACAAACGGACATCTTGCCGATTGCAG
>CAZXHP010000304.1:0-3639 GCA_964639655.1 uncultured Mariniphaga sp. | reverse complement strand
TTCCGGACTGGCTTTGCCTTTCCGATCATACTTCGGCATGGAACATGGATTTGTATTTGGCAGTGGACAAAATGGTTCCCAACACCACAAACCTGACACTCAGTGGAAATTTCGTCTCCAAAGTTTATGAAGGCCCGTTCAAAGAAATGAGCAACTGGCAAAATAACTTCGCTGCCTGGTGCAAAGAAAAGGGTTACAAACCGCTGAAAAACTACGTGTGGTACACCACCTGCCCTAAATGCGCCAAAAAGTACGGCAAAAACAACGTGGTGTTTATCGCGGAAATAGAAACGACGTGAAATCAGGTCCGAAGATAGTAACCATCAACCGGAAAAACCTGGCGGAATATCCCGACCTTGTCTGTTTTATCAACGCCAAACATCCGGCACACTCACTGAAAACGGAATGGGTAAAAAACCGGCTTTCCGAAGGAATGCGGATCAAACTTCTGTATGTTCCGGGACAAAAAAAGGCAGCCGGATTTATGGAATACACTCCCGGCGAACATGCCTGGCGGGCGGTTTCGGCCAAAGGATACCTCTTTATCCATTGTGTTTATATTTACCCGAATGTGAATAGAAACAAAGGCATGGGCTCAATGCTCGTTTCCGATTGCATCGAAGACGCAAAACGAAATAATTTTGACGGTGTTGCGGTGGTAACCAGTTCCAACTCTTTTATGGCCCAAAAAGAACTTTTTCTGAAAAACGGGTTCGATCTGTCCGAATCTGACGGCGCAGGAAATGATTTGCTTGTTTGTAAACTGAAAGACGGTCCGGTTCCTGTTATCAACGATTTTAGCAAGAACCTAAACAACTATCAGGGACTGCATATTTTATTTTCAAAACAATGTCCCTGGGTAGCCCGGTTAATTGAAGAAATAAAGGAATCGGGAATGGTAAAACAACTGAACATCCGGATTACCGAACTCAAAACGCCTGCAGAAGCCCAGCAGGGCCCTTCGCTGTATGCCACGTTTAACCTGGTATTCAATGGCAAACTGTTGGCTGACAGGTACATCTCGCTCACTCGTTTTAACAATATTCTGAAAAAAGAAAAACTAATCTGACTTATTTACCAAACGAATTTTAAAATATGGAAAATGTTAAACTAAGACCTTTCCGGTTGGAAGATGCACTTCGGTTGGCAGAACTGGCCAACAACATAAAAATAGCGGTGAACCTGAGAGATGCTTTTCCTCATCCCTATTCCCTGGCCGATGCCGAAACTTTTATTAAAATGTGCATGAACCACAACCCCACTCAGGCATTTGCCATCGAATACAACGGTGAATATGCCGGGAACATCGGGCTGCACCCGGAAACAGATGTGTACCGGAAATCAACCGAAATCGGCTATTTTCTAGGGGAACCTTACTGGGGAAAAGGAATTATGACGGAGGCTGTAAAACAAATGGTGAAATACGGTTTTGCAAATCTGGATATAGTGCGCATTCACACCGGTATTTTTGAGTACAATGTGGCTTCACAGCGGGTACTGGAAAAGTGTGGCTTTCAAAAAGAAGCCGTATTTGAAAAAGCCATTTTCAAAAATAACCGGCTTTGGAACGAAGTGAGGTATGCCTTGCTGAAAGACGATAAGTAACTATTAATCTGGAATATACAAGTTATTCCCAAAGTTTGGCAAAATTAAATTCATTTTTGTTGCAAATATTTTTAGATTGTTGTGTCCAAAGGGTATAAACAATTTTAAAAATAGAAAACATGAAAAAATTATTTTTGCCTTTAATGGTGGCAGATTACAGCTTGAATTGATTTTCAGGATTTGCGAGAGCTTGTTTATTGCACTGACTTTTTAACGTGCTTCAACTTATCCGGATTTAAAACCACAAAGATAGTTTTGATTTTACCATCTTCAATATGGAATGACCATACGTTGTGGAGTTGTTCTTTCACCCAAAGAGCTAAACCGGGTCCTCCGTTGATCGTTCTGAACTCTATCCGGTAGGGTTGAGCCAGTTCTTTTGGGCCTCCGGTTATAAGTTTTACAATGTTCCCGGCTCCTTTTACAGGCTTTCGGGCCGCAGGCATCTTGTTGCCCCCATCGGTGTACATAATTGCGTCTTCCGACAGCAGGGATTCAACCTCCTGCATATTTCGATTTCGAATGGCTTCTACAAACCTGCCGAGCAAAAAGTTTTGTCTGTTTCCGGTCTTATGAAACTCCGACCTTTTTTCACGAACCAGGTTTCGTGCCCGCTCTAAAATTTTTCTGCAATTCGATTCCGATTTATCAACGATGGTGGAGATGGAAGCGTAATCATAGTCAAAAACCTCATGCAGCAGAAATACTGCACGCTGCACCGGATTCAGCTTATTCAGAAGAAAAAGCAATGCCATAGAAAGCGATTCATCCAATTCCAGCATTTCTTCCGGAGAGTGGTTTCTAACTGTAAATACCGGCTCCGGAAGATCCGGTCCGACATACTTTTCCTTCCGGTTTCTGGCCGCCTTGATCTCATCCAGGCAGATACGGTTCACCACTTTTGTAAGCCAGGCTTTTGGAGACTGAATTTGCTTCATATTCTGTTTTTGCCAACGCAGAAAGGTATCCTGCACGGCATCTTCGGCCGCAGTGGCACGTCCCAGCATCCCATAGGCCAACCGAAAGAGCAGTGACCGGTGCTGTTCAAATATTTCGGTAGGTTGATCCATATCCTTACCGGGTTTCCAAAGCGTCTTCAACCATTATCAGCAACGTATTGAAAACTTTCTGCCGTTTCACTTAGTCATCATTATTTCGCACAATTCATCTGATCCGATATTCAACGGAGCATTCATCATATTGTTAAAATGTTCGATGGCATTAAGCACCGTAATCTGAATGACTTCCTCCTCGCTAAAACAACGTTGAAGCCTTTCAAAGGTTGTGTCGGAAACATGTTTATTCCGGTTTGCTTCATCCACATAAGCCAGCGCTGCTTTTTCCGCTGCGGTGAACCGTTCACTTTCTTCAAACCGGAGAAGATCATCAAAAATACGCAGATCCATTTTCTTTTTTTGTGCCGATGCTTTTCCCAGGTCAACACAAAACGCACACCCGTTCATAGTGGCCGTGTACATAGCAATGAGGTGCCGCAGTTTTTGAGAAATTGTAATTCGCCTGTGAAGTCTGGCAAATGCACCGGATATTCTGAATAAAGCCGGAAACCGTGGAAAAGAGACCTTAACAGGAGTAACCACTTTACCTATCCTCTTTTTTATCAACCAGTAAACCAATTTCAATTTAAATGATTTAGGGTTTTCAACAGGTTTGAGCCGAGGTTCGTTTGATGCATAAATTGTTCTAACTGTATTTGTCGTCATCTTAATATTTTTATGCTAAAACGAAAACGGGCATCTTATTGTGACATCAAATTTTTAAACGCGGTTCCAAAAATCAGATAACTGGTATTGCCGCCAATGGTGCCTTCGTTTTGTCCCCACAGGAATGGCCAGTCATCGTAGTTTTCAAAATGGTCGGGTTGCCGGAACAATATGCCCGGCGCCACATTGCCCGGGATAAAAGAAAAATCGGCCCGGTTGTTCCCGTAAAAAACTTCTTTGGGACGGGCGGCGCCAATGGTTGCCACCAGCGAATAGTTGTGGTACGGATGGCAGCCATACAGCCAGTTGGTGG
>CAZXHP010000303.1:0-3669 GCA_964639655.1 uncultured Mariniphaga sp. | reverse complement strand
TTTAGGAAACACCAAATATAAAACCAATTCATCCGAATTCAAAACGTTTTTGTGTGCCTGTAGCAAATCTTTATACTTTCCAGCGTCGATTCCCGGATGCACCTTTCCGGCAGTTTGTTTTCCAGGATGCAGGAAACAAAATAATCCAGTTCTCCCGGGAATCCATCGTTGACATCGCCGGCAGTGATTAAAGTGGTTTCAGTAACGGTAGCAACGATGATGTTTTCCGGGGCTTTGGGATAATACAGCACGCTGGCATTTTCAAAGCGTGCAGAAAATGCCGCCTGAAACGGATAAGCAGCATGAAAGGTGTTTCCTCCTTCAATTGTTACTTTAAAACCCACATAAAAAACACTGCTGAATTCACTCCTTTTTCCTCAATCCATTTTTTTAAAGTTGAAATGGCTTTGGAAATGAGATTACGGCAGGCTTCCACGCTGATATCCATCAGGCCGGCTACCTCTTTGTAGTCAAGTTCTCTGGTAAACCGGAGGTAAACCGCTTCCTTTTGCCGCGGGGTGAGTTCATTTAAAGCTTTCAGCAACATTTTCGATTTTTGGTCTGAATCTTCCTCCAGAATCAGTTCGTGTTCAACAGACCAGATGACATCGAAATGATAATCCTGCAAATTTTCGTCGCTCACAAACTTTTTTTCGGTTTGAATTTTACGCAACAGCTTTCGTTTAAACGATTTCAACAAGTAAAAAAGGATATTATCAGTAGGCCCAATATTTTTCCGGTTTTTGATGAGTTCGGCAAACAAATCTTGCAGCGTATCTTCAATAACAGGTATTTCAGAAGTAAATTTTAAACCGTAACGGTACAGTTTTTCAGCATGTTCGGCATAAATATACGAAGTAGCCCACTCTTCTCCGTTTTTGAAAAAAGCCCAGATTTCAGTGTCTGTCAAGCCGGTCGATTTCATTCGTTTTTCGGTAATTGAATACAAGTTTAGCAAATGTTAGCGGAATAGCAAATCAACCTTCCCGGAACATAAAAAGCCACAAGAAATTTTCTTTACTTCTAATCCTGAACCGGATTAAACAATTATTCTGCCGGGTTGGGAAATTCCCGCATCGGACTGTAACGAATGTAGGAATCAAAAACTTCCTTGTCGGGGCCAACAATTCGCGGGTCTTCCGATTTTTTCAGTTCCGCCAGTAATGCTTGTTTCAGCTCTTGCTCAACCGCAGCAAACTCAGGACTTCCGGCCAGGTTGTTCAGGTTATACGGATCGTGTTTTATATCGAACAACTCAAATTCAGGGCGTTTGTCGTGCGCCCAGACAAAGTAGGGATGGACATCATCGTCTTTCATATTTTCGATGATGTAAGATTTTGTTGGCGCTGCATCGATATCGGTAAATGCCCAATCGGAGTGGTGCACTCCGTTTTCATCGATACCGTACACGGGGAGCAGTTCATCTTCAGTGCCGGGTTTAATGCGCTGCGGGGCGCCCGCCGGCCAGCGGTCCGGTTTTATGTTCCAAACCAACAGGTAATCATGACTGCGAATAGCCCGCTGCGGATAGCCCCAATTCAGGTAGCGTGATGAGGAATGTCGTTCGCGGCCCGCAAAAACATATTCTTTTGATTCATCCACGACCCTTTCTTTTTTCGATTTCAAAATGTTCAACACACTTTTTCCCGAAACGGGCAACATCCCTTCAGTACTTGTACCGGTAATCTCCAGAATGGTGGGCGCCAAATCGGCAAAACTCAGCAGATCGTCAACTACTCTTCCTCCCGGGTACTCTTTTGGGTAGCGAACGGCAAAAGGCACATGAATCCCGTATTCGTAACAATTGGCTTTGGCACGCGGAAACGGCATTCCGTTGTCGGCAGTTACAATCACAATGGTATTCTCCAGCTCCCCGGTTTCTTCGAGATACTCCAGCATCCGTTGCAAATGCAAATCGAACCATTCAATTTCCACGGCATAATCGAGCATATCGCCCCGTACAATTTCATCGTCCGGGAAAAAACCGGGCACTTCCACATCTTCCGGCTTTTTCTCCGTACGTTTCCAGGAATCCTGTTCATAAGCGCGATGGGGCTCCTGGGCGCCATACCAGAAAAAAAACGGGTTGCTGCCGCGTACATTTTCCATAAAATATTTAAAGTTTTCGAAATAGTTGACCGTACCAATTCCTTCTGCAGTCCGCTCGTCTCCGGGAGTTCCCTTGTCATAACGAATGTTGCTGTGCGCAATGCCGGCAGCATCGGTTGCACGCCAAAGCGAATCGGCTTCATTTTGTGCATAACGAAACGGCCCGACACCTTTGCCTGTACGTCCGGTTATATAACCGTTCGCATCGAGCAAATCCACAAACGGCACGTATTTTTTCAACCACGACGAAGCGTGCTGCCCCGACTGTTCGTTTTGCCAGTGGTGACGGCCGGTAACAATACTGCTGCGCGACGGTGCACATCCCGGCGAACCGGCTATGCAGCTGGTAAAATAAATGCCCTCACTTGCAACCCGGTCGAAAGCAGGTGTATTTACAAACTCAGCCCCCGCAAAACCGGTGTGGGGAAACGACTGGTCGTCGCTGATGGCGAACAAAATGTTGGGGCGGCTTTGTTCTTCAGGCGACTGATTGCAACCCGCAAGGGCAATAACGGCTGATGAAACAGCAAAAAAAAGAATCGGTTTCATAGATAAATTTTATTCCGGTAGATACGTAAAAATAAAGAAAAATGCAGAAATGAATAATTACATCGGCTTATTCTTCACAACTTCTGTTTTCCTGAAAGCAGTTTTACTTTGATTTTTTAAAAGTAAAATTTAAAAATAACCATGATTTTTTAAAAGTTATTTTATATTTTTACAGGAAAATTTAAATTATGAAACGGAATATTACGGAAAAACTTATATCCTGGAAAAACAAGGCAACCCGCAAGCCATTAATTATAAGAGGTGCAAGACAGGTTGGTAAAACATATACTGTGCTTGATTTTGGAAAAACCCATTTTGCCGGAAACATTCACCATTTCAATTTTGAAAAATTTCCTGAATTACATTCCATTTTTGACCAAAACCTCGACAGTAACCGCATAATTTCTGAATTGGAATTAGCAGGCGGAAAAAAAATAACACCTGACGCTGATTTACTTTTTTTCGATGAAATACAGGAATGTCCAAAAGCGATACTGGCATTGCGGTACTTTTACGAAGAAAATCCTGATTTACATATCATTGCTGCCGGTTCGTTACTGGAATTCGCACTTAAGAATATTTCATTTCCGGTTGGTCGTTTACAAACATTGTCTATGCATCCCATGACCTTTGAAGAATTTTTACTGACAACAGGAAACGAGTTACTGGCAGAAAAAATAAAACTATCTGACGGCCCGTTTTCAGAGGCTGTAATTAACAGGATAAACAACGAAATGTACAATTATTTTATCGTTGGAGGAATGCCGGAATGTGTAGCCACTTATGCTTCAAGCGGCAGTTTTATTGATGTGTTACAATTACAAACAGACCTGATTTCAGCATTCAGACAAGATTTTTCCAAATACTCCGGACACTCGGATAAACGGTGCTTAAATTCGGTTTTAAATTCGGTCGCAAAAAAAACGGGAGAACAAATAAAATATGCACGTTTATCCGAAGATTTTACAAATCCAACAATAAAAAAAGCTTTTGAACTACTGGAAATGGCCA
>CAZXHP010000302.1:1937-3669 GCA_964639655.1 uncultured Mariniphaga sp. | reverse complement strand
CGCTGCTGCACGGTTTAAGGAACGGGTTGACGGAATGGGATTCAACAGTGTGGCGTTGTACAATATGGGCGGACTGAACGAAGACTACCTGGTTTATGGCGATAACTCCGTGAAAATACGAACACAAATGGACTCCATCCTGGATGTGCCGCTGTTTCCGTGTGTTTCCATCGGCTGGGACGATACACCCCGGTTTCCTGCAAAAGGCATTCACGATGTGGTGCACTATCACAATACGCCCGAAAGTTTTGCTGCCCTGCTGTCGAAAGCCAAAAAATATGCCGACAGTCATCCCGAACAGCCTAAGCTGATTACCATTAATGCCTGGAACGAGTGGGTGGAAGGCAGTTATCTCCTGCCCGACATGCTCAACGGATTTGGCTACCTCGATGCGGTCAAAAAAGTGATAAAAGAGGATTATGATCCATATTATAAAGATTAGCAGAATTAAAATGCTACCTGTGAAGTTTAAACAAATTGATGTTTGGGTTTTTGTCCTTTCAATAGGATTTTTACTGATACCCGATATTGCCGAAAGTCAGAATTCGGATGTATCTGCCAAACAAACTCAATCCTTTGATGTGGCCGCATTTGTCTGGCCATCCTATCACCCGGACGACCGGGCAAAGATTTTCTGGCCCGATGGAATAGGGGAGTGGCAGACCGTAAAATCCAACCAACCAAAGTATGAAGGGCACGAACAGCCCCGTTATCCCTTATGGGGATACATCAATGAAGCAGATCCTTATGTGGCGGAGATGGAAATTAATGCGGCCGCCGACCACGGAGTGAATGTGTTCATTTTCGACTGGTACTGGTACGACGGAATGCCGTTTTTGGAGGGACATCTGAACGACGGATACCTGAAGGCGCGGAATAACGACCGTGTAAAATTTTACCTGATGTGGGCCAACCACGATGTTCCCATGTTGTGGGACAAACGTAACGCCGGAAAACCAAATGATGCCCTGATTTGGAAAGCCGGCGTTGACAGAGAGGAGTTTGAGGTAATATGCCGGAGAGTGATCGAAAAGTATTTTTCCCATCCTTCTTACTATACTGTTGACGGGAAACCCAGTTTTATGATTTATGAACTAAGTACCTTAATCAATGGGCTTGGTGGAATTGAAAAAACGAAAGAAGCCTTGAAATGGTTTCGCAAAGAGGTGAAGAACGCGGGTTTTAAAGGTCTCGATCTTCAGGTCACGCTGCGAAAAGGAGGAGTTAACATAACGGGTGTTGACGGTGAAGTTTTAGGCAATCATACGGAACTGATTAAAGAACTGGAATTCGATGGAGTGAGTCATTATCAGTTTGTGCATTTCACCAATATCGACAGGGACTACAACGCAATTATGGAGGATGTGGTGAAGGAATGGGAATCTTTGGATGAAACGTTTGATATCCCTTATTATCCGCATGTTTCGGTGGGCTGGGACAATAATCCGCGGTTTGAGATGTTCCGGCCGGGTGTGGTAAAAAACAATACACCTGAAAATTTTGAAAAAGCGCTGGTGAAAGCGCGGAATTATGTGGATAAACATCCCGGACAGGTGCCTTTGATTACCGTAAACAGTTGGAATGAGTGGACGGAAACGAGTTACCTTCAACCCTGCACCATGTACGGCTACGGCTACCTCGAGGCAGTCAGAAATGTTTTTGTTTCCGGAATTTTCGCTGATTGACAGGTAAAAATAAAACAATGATCCGGGGCGCCGGTGGTATGCAGGTT
>CAZXHP010000302.1:0-1837 GCA_964639655.1 uncultured Mariniphaga sp. | reverse complement strand
TGGACAGCGGAAATGACCGCCTTAACCACCAACAATACGCTTGTCAATAAAGAAATCCAAAAAGGCATTTACGATGATTTTATTGCCGAGGCCATCGAAATTGTAAAAGATTTACCGCCAAAAGAGCAGGTTGTTGAAATTGCTTTTATCCTGAATGCCCGGCATGGACTACGACTGGCCAAAAAATTCGGAGGAATGGTTAGTGTGGAACTGCATACCGATATGGCACACAAAATTGATGCTACTGTTGAGTATGGTCAACGCTATTTCGAAATTTGTCCCGAACAGTTTCTGATTAAAGTTCCATATACTGCTGCCGGTTTGATTGCCGCCCGAAAACTTCGGGAGGAAGGAGTGAAAATTAATTTTACGCTGGAATTTTCAGCCCGGCAGAATGTGCTGGTGGCGGCTATTACCAAACCCAATTACCTGAATGTTTTTCTGGGAAGAATAGGAGCTTACATCAGCGACAATGGGTTGGGCGATGGCTCCGGTGCCGGGGAACGGGCGGTTCTGGAATCGCAGAGATGGGTAAACTACCTGACCCAAAATAATCAGGAACCGACCAAACTCATTGCAGCGAGTCTCCGGAATTACCGGCAACTCGACGATTTGGCCGGTGTGGATGTTTATACCATGCCTACCAAAGTGGCTTCCGACGGAAAAGAAAAGTTATCGGGAAATTTCAGTTCCCGCCTCGCAGAAGTTTACCCGGTTGGAATCAATGCGGAGGCCTCAGTTTATTTTCCCGAAAAACTTTGGGAAGTTTCGGATAAAGAATTCGAGTTGGCTAAAAGTCTGGGCGAAAATTGTCCGGAGGATGGCAACGAACTCATTGACCGGGTGCATCAGGCCGGTTGCGGCGATATGTTTCCTTACCTGAGCGATGCCGATTTAAAACACATTGCTGATGACGGGAAAATTCCGAAACATGAACGTTGGGCCAAACGTATCGCGAACGGCGAACTGGCCATCGATACGTTACTCAACCTGGCAGGTCTGGCAAGTTTCTCCGGCGACCAGGCGCAGCTCGATGAACGGATTGAGCGGATTATTCGAAAGTAGAAGGATTCCGGGACTAATTGCCGGAAACTAAATTTCCTGCGTAAAATAAAGGCCGGAATTTGATTTTTTGTTCCGGAATTTCTCCGTATTTATCTTCGGTTAAAACAAAAGCATTTTGCACATTAGGAAACGTTTTTAAAAACAGATGCAGACTTTTTAACTTTCCTGATTTTCCGCTTTTTACTTCAATGGGTATAATTTTTCCATCTTTTTCAATGATGTAATCTGTTTCGGCGCTGCTGCCTCTTTTATCTCTTACCCAATAGTATAAATTATCGTTTCCCGTTGCGCGCAATTCCTGTCCGACAAACTGCTCGGCCAGTTTTCCGTTCCAGGCCGAAGTTAATTGATGTTTTGGTACTGTTTTGTCAGAACTAAACCCGTTCAGGTTCGATAGTAATCCAATGTCTAAAAAAACAGTTTTGAATATTTTTTCAGATGCGCTTGCACCAAGTGGAATACCGGCCGGAGATGCAGCTTTTACTTTACTAAATATTCGAGCCACTTCCAGTAGTTCAAAAGCTTTTTTAATTGTTGGATTTGTAAAATCTTCGGATAAACGGGCATATTTTATTTGTTCGCCTGCTTTTTTTGCAACTGAATTTAAAACCGAATTTAAACACCTTCTATCTGAGTGCCCGGAGTATTTGGCAAAATCTTGTCTGAATGCTGAAATCAGATCTGTTTGTAATTGAATTACATCAACAAAACTCCCGGTTGAAGCATAAGTGGCTACACATTCCGGCATTCCTCCAACGATAAAATAATTGTA
>CAZXHP010000301.1:0-3691 GCA_964639655.1 uncultured Mariniphaga sp. | reverse complement strand
CCATCACTTGATGTATTATTGGATAAGTCGTATCAGCCAAAAAAAGTTTGGAAAAATGACCAAAAAATTAAAATCATTTGGGCGCCTCATCATACAATAGAAGGTACCGAATCCATAAACTTTGCAACATTCCTTCAGTTTTCTGATTTTATGGTCGAGTTAACAAAAAAATATCAGGAATATATTCAGGTGGCATTCAAACCTCACCCCTTATTGTATGTGAAACTTTGCAAGATATGGGGCAATGACAAAACAGAAGAGTATTACACAAAATGGGAAGAAATGTCAAACACACAGCTTGAAACCGGAGATTATATCGATTTATTTCTAACATCGGATGCAATGATTTTTGACAGCTGTTCATTTTTGAATGAATACTTATATACTAAAAAACCTTCAGCATTTATAACCAATGATATCGTACAACAACAACTAAATGATTATGGCCTGGATGCTTTTAACTGTCATCAACATGTCCGTACTGAAGAAGATATCACAAATTTTATTGAATCTCTGAAGAACAACAACCCTGATCCTTTAAGTGCAGAAAAAGATTCTTATTACAAAAAATATATATCCATGTTTGAAGAAGAATCTGCTTCGGAAAGAATTCTTTCTGAAATAATCAATTCAATTTACAAATCCAGAAATTAAAAATGCAAGCAATTATCTTAGCTGCCGGAATGGGAAAAAGACTTGGAGAATTAACCCGTAACAATACCAAGTGTATGATAAAGGTTAATGGACAAACATTAATCGATAGGGTAATTGGCCAACTCATGAAACTGAATATTAACCGCGTCATTTTGGTTGTTGGTTATAAGGCAGAAAATCTTAAAAATTATATTTTATCAAAAAATTATAATCTAAAAATTGAATTTATTGAAAACGAGATTTACGATAAAACCAACAATATTTATTCTTTAGCTCTTGCTAAAAAGAAACTACAGGAGGATGACACGCTGTTAATTGAATCAGATTTGATTTTTGAAGATAACATCTTATCAGGGTTAATTAATGAATCTTGTCCCAATCTGGCCCTTGTTGCCAAATATGAACCCTGGATGGATGGAACGATGGTTTCGATAGATCGCGAGAACAAAATAACCGGATTAATTCCCAAAAAGTCATTTAAATATTCTGATATTAACAACTATTATAAAACCATCAATATTTACAAATTCAGTAAAAAATTTTCAAAGGATTGTTATGTTCCCTTTCTTGAAGCATATAGTAAAGCAATGGGAAATAATGATTACTATGAGCAGGTTTTGAAAGTAATTACCATACTCGATGATGTAAATTTAAAAGCATTGCCCATTGGTGAAGAAAAATGGTACGAAATTGATGATGTTCAGGATTTGGACATTGCTGAAACAATTTTTGCTGACGAAGAAAACCAGTTACCCTTATATCAAAAAAGGTATGGCGGGTATTGGCGTTTTCCCAAACTTCTGGATTACTGCTACCTTGTTAATCCATATTTTCCACCTGAAAAATTAAAAGATGAAATTAAGGCAAATTTCGATATACTTTTAAGTCAGTATCCTTCCGGAATGAGGATTAATTCACTTTTAATGGCCAAGTATTTTAATCTGAATCAAAAATACATTTGCGCGGGGAATGGTGCTGCTGAATTGATTAAAGCCTTATTAACCACAATCGATGGGAAAGTGGGTATGATCTTTCCAACATTTGAAGAATATCCAAACCGGTATCATTCGGACAACATTGAAGTATTTACCCCCCAAAACAATAATTTCAGTTATACTGTTACTGATTTAATAACCTGGTTCAAAGACAAAAACATATCATCCCTGGTGCTGATTAATCCGGATAATCCATCGGGAAATTATATTCCCAAAGATGATGTACTTTTTCTTGCAAATTGGTGTCTGACAAACCATATACAACTTATTGTTGATGAATCTTTTGTTGATTTTACATTTGAGTCACAGCTTAATTCTTTACTCCACAATGATATTTTACAAAATTTTCCCAATCTGGTTGTAATTAAAAGTATTTCAAAATCATATGGTGTCCCGGGTTTTAGGTTGGGCGCTATTGTTTCCGGAAACGTTACATTGATAGAAAATATTAAAAAAGAGGTTTCTATTTGGAATATTAATTCCTTCGCAGAATATTACATGCAAATCTTCGGAAAATATGAATCCGATTATGAAATTTCCTGTCAGCTTTTTTCAAAAGAAAGAGAACGTTTTTATAATGACCTGAAACAAATTTCCTGGTTACGTGTAATACCTTCTCAGGCTAACTATTTTTTATGTGAGGTTGTGGAAAAATTCTCTTCACAGGAGTTAATGCGAATTTTGCTGATTAAATTTGGCATACTTATCAAAGATTGCAGTACCAAACCGGGATTTGAAAGGAAAAATTACATTCGCATGGCTGTGAGAGGCACAAAAGATAATCAAAAGTTATACAATATTTTAGCAAATATTTAATATGCAAAAAATAAATGTTTGTATTTGCGGGGGAGGATCACAGGGACACATTTCTGCAGGGGTTATTGGAAGCAACAGTAACTTCAGTGTTAACGTACTTACACGAAATCCTGATAAATGGAGCAAAAACTTTAAAACCATTGATTTAAATGGAAATGAATACCGGTCAACAATCAACATAATCACAAATAATCCGGATGAAATAATTCCCCAATGCAATATTGTGCTTTTTTGTCTTCCGGGTTATGCCAACAGAGATGTTTTGATGACCATCAAAAATTTCTTAAAACCTGACTGTATAGTTGGAAGTGTTTTCGGCGGATCTGGTTTTTTTCTCGAAGTATTTGACGTTTTAGGCCCCGAACAAAAAAGTTTTTCACTTCAACGAGTTCCGTTTACGGGTCGCAGTTTGGAATATGGTAAATCAGCCCTCTTAAAAGGATATAAATCAACTTTAAATGTAGCTGTCAACAATATTGAATATCCAGAAAAGTTAACTGGAATTTTACAAGACATGTTTAATACACCGGTTCAACTGCTCTCTCATTATTTGACAGTCACCTTAAGCAACAGCAATCCTATTTTGCACCCTGTCCGGATGTTTGTATTATTTAAAGACTGGACACCTGATACTTATTATTCCTCCATACCCTACATGTATGATACAGACTGGGATGATGAAACATCAGAACTATGGGTTGAATGCGACAATGAACTAAGGCAAATAATTGAAAAAATTCCAATCAATGGAAATGAGATTCCAACTGTTCTTGAATATTACGGATGCAGAAATATTTCAGAATTAACAGTAAAGATACAGTCCATTGAACCTTTTAAAAACGTAAAACCACACATGATTAAAACCAATAAAGGATATTCACTGGATATCCACCATAGATATTTCACCGAGGATATTCCTTATGGATTGGTTTTAATAAAATCTTTTGGAGAGGTACTCAGAGTTCCAACACCAAAAACAGACATGATAATTGCCTGGGCTCAGCGAGTAATGAATAAAAATTTCGAACTAGACACTAAAACCATTAAATCTTTGTTAGACAATGAAAAAAAATAATTAAAACAAATAAATTTTGATACAACCCGATGAACGATCGAAATTGCCGTAAGATCTGAAAAATAAAAACACAATTATAAAGAATGACAAAATCCTCCCTGAAAGCAAAAACCACAAAAGGCATGATTTGGAGTGCAATTGATAAATTTGC
>CAZXHP010000300.1:0-3700 GCA_964639655.1 uncultured Mariniphaga sp. | reverse complement strand
AAATAATTTATTACAGAAAACGTTAAACAATATTCCCGTTTATTTTTTATACTTTAGCGCATTGATAAAATTTTTGAACGAAGTATGTTTACAATAGGCATTTTTACCACACATATTCCCTACATCGCTTTTGTGGTGTTCTATGCCTTTTTTCTGCTTTTTGGTGTAAATAAAGCTTCTTCCGGAGAAATTCAAAGGAGTGAAAAACAATTGGTTATAAAAGCACCTTCCTCCGAATTGACCAATGCCAATGCTGCCGATTCAGGTAGTTATCATTACCAGCAGGGAGCAGGCATTTTTTCGCCCGGCACCAACGAATTTTTTATATTCAGAGAAAAAACCCGACAAGCCCGTTTCAACAATGAAAACATAAGGCATTGTTGCTTTTCACAGGCTTTATTCAGCCGTCCTCCCCCGGTTTTATCGTAGTTGGCTTTTTGTGCAGAGGTTAAGAATTTAACCCGCGCCGCAGATTTTGAGTTGGTTTACCTGAAACTTCAAATCTGTTTATTTCACTGTTTTAATCATTCATGTTACAAGAAAAGCACAATTATGATTGGCCTCATAGGAATCAGTTACAAAACATCGGCGGTTGAAGTACGGGAACAATTTTCGCTGGCAAAAGAAGAAATTATTCCTTTCTCGGAACTGCTGCAAAAGGAAACAGGTATTTCCGACCTGGTGGTATTATCCACCTGCAACCGCACTGAAATTTATTTTTCGCAGGACAAATACGATTTTAACCTGGCAGCAAAACTGGTTTACAAAACCCTGAAACATTTCAAAGGAGTTGAAACCAAATACTGGCATTCGTTCTACAGTTATACCGGCAACACAGCTGTGAAACATCTGTTTGAAGTAGCTTCCGGTATCGATTCCATGGTAATTGGCGAAGACCAAATCATCGGTCAAATTAAGGAAGCTTACATGTTTTGCACCGAAGCGGCACTTACCGACGCAGTCCTGATGAGGCTTTTCCAGAAATCCTTCGAGGCAGGTAAACGTGTGCGCACCGAAACCAAAATAAAAATGGGAACAACCTCGGTAAGTGGAGCAGCCGTTCAAAAGTGCATCAATCTGTTCGAAAACCTTTCCAGCAAGCGGGTTTTAATGATTGGCGCCGGCGAAACCGGAAGCCTGGTTTTGCAGAATTTCCATAAGAATGGCAATCCCAAAATTACCGTCACCAACCGCACCGAAGAAAAAGCACGTAAACTGGCCGGTAAACACAATTGTACCATTTTGCCGTTTGAACAAATGACCAGCCATTTATTTCTGTACGATATTGTGATTGTGGCTACAGGCTCCAAAAATCCGCTGGTAACGCGCGAAATGGTTGAAGAATCGCTTAAAAAACGCAAAAACGAACAACAGGTTTTTATCGATATTTCCGTTCCGCGAAACATTGAAAACAGCATAGAAGAACTGGACGCTGTTCAGCTTTTTACCATCGACGATTTCAATGAAATCATTCAAACCAACATGGAAAAACGTAAAGACAGTCTCGAAACTGCCAATGATATTATCGGCGAAATTGTTGACGATTTTTCTGAATGGTTGGCAAGTCGCTCGCTAAAGCCTGCAATTCAGGCTATTACCTACAACTTGCAGAAAATTTCCAAAGAGGAGGTTTCCGGTTACAACAAAGTGGAATCGGAAGAAATTCAAATGGCCATCAATGAGTTTTCAAAGCACTTGGCCCAGAAATACACCCGGCTGTTCATTAAAAACCTGAAGGAAATGACAGCCAACGGCAAAAAAACCGACACCCTGAAACTGGTAAACGAACTCTTTAGCATCAGCGAATAATCGTTTTCATGAAGAAAAATAATGTAAAAATAGGCACGCGGGGCAGTCAGCTTGCCCTGTTTCAGGCCGAATTAACCAAAACAAAACTGCTGGAAAAATTTCCCGGAATCGATGTGGAAATTGTAATTATCAAAACCAAAGGCGATAAAATTCTGGATGTAGCTCTTTCCAAAATAGGCGACAAAGGCTTGTTTACCAAAGAAATTGAGAATGCATTGCTCGCCGGTGAAGTGGACATGGCCGTGCACAGCCTGAAAGACCTTCCCACCGCACTGCCCGAAGGTTTAAAACTGGGTGCTGTGCTGGAACGGGCTGAATTTCGCGACGCTTTAGTGAGCAAAGACGGCCGTAAACTGCACGAACTAACTGAGAATGACGTGATTGCCACCTCAAGTCTGCGCCGGAAAGCCAGTCTGCTGCGGTACAACAAAAATTTTCAGATTGTGGATATCCGCGGAAATGTGAATACCCGCCTGCGCAAAATGGAAGAAGGTTATTGCGATGCCATGATAATGGCTGCTACCGGATTACAACGCCTTGAATTAGATAATTACATCACCGAAATCATCAGCCCCGAAACCATTATTCCTGCTGCAAGCCAGGGAATTATTGCCGTTGAATCGCGTATTGGGGACACTAAAACGGAGAAATTCCTCCATGCCATAAATCACGAGACGACCTGGATTGCCGGAGAAGCCGAACGCGGTTTTCTGCGTGCTGTCGAAGGCGGCTGCCAGGTGCCTGTGGGCTGTTTTTCAAAACTAAACGGAGAAGAAATTGCCCTAACCGGTTTTGTTGCTTCAACGGATGGCTCAGTCTATCTGCTTGAAACCGAAACCGGTTCGGTTGACCAACCCAAAGCGGCCGGCGAAAAATTGGCACAAAAACTTATTGAACGTGGCGCTGCAAAAATCATGGAGGAAGTCCGGAATCAATGATGTTGCCGCTTAAAAATAAACTGTTTATTTCAACCCGTCCGGTAGGAGCATCCGGCGAGCTGAACCGTTTATTACACGAAGCCGGAGCCTCGCTGCTCGAATTTCCGCTTATCGAAATCAAATCTGTACCATTATCTTCGGAAGAAAAGCAACTGTTTTCCCGGATGGAACAATTTCAGTGGATGATTTTAACCAGCGCCAACGGGGTGCGGTACTTTTTTGAAATTCTGCAGGAAGTTACCGGAACCCAAAAGCTGCCGGAATCGCTGCAAATTGCTGTTATCGGCGACAAAACCAGCAAAACGCTGGAAAAATATGGATACCGGGCAGCATTTGTCAATCCCGGTTCCACAGCCGAAGATTTCGCTGAACCATTTGCGCGGCACATTGCAACCGAAAATTCAAAACCGAATATAGTGCTGCCTCTCGGAAACCTTGCCCGGAATGTGATTCAGTACCATTTGAAAAAGTTGGCAGATTGCACACGAATTGATATTTACCAGACTGAGATGCCCGAAAAAGTGGATAAAACCATTGCAGAAAAAATAGAAACCAACCGCTACGACATGCTCATTTTTACCAGTCCTTCGGGAATTCACCATTTTACCGAGCTTTTTCCGAAACTGAATAAAAAAAATATTCGTATGGCCTGTATTGGCGATATTACTGCAGGCGCCGCCCGCGAAAACGGTTTTGAACCCCTCGCGGTTGCCCAAGGTAGTTCTCCTGAAGGAATCGTTGAATCCATTTTAAATTATTATATTTCAAAAACATAAAAAAGAGATAGCTATGACATTTCCAGTAACAAGACTTCGTCGGTTGCGCCATACGGAAGTAATCCGTAACCTGGTGCGCGAAACCATCCTCACACGAAACGATTTGATGATGCCGCTGTTTGTTTGTCCCGGAAAAGGCGTGGACAATCCCATTTCTTCCATGCCGGGAAACTCGCA
>CAZXHP010000299.1:0-3706 GCA_964639655.1 uncultured Mariniphaga sp. | reverse complement strand
GAGTTCCGGCACCAAATAAAACTGTTCTGCAAAATCTGTTGGAAGAAGCCGGGGTGGTTAAAATCCCTTACGAACACAAAGGATAGCATCCCTTCACCAACAGCAGCAGCCATGTGCCGAATCGCAGCACGCAACTTCGGCAGGGATACCAACCTTCCCATTTTTCTTCGTCGTAAAACGGTCTTTCCGGTATTTCTATTCCGTTTAATTCATTTAAATTTTTAAATTCGGGGTTGAAATTTTCCGGGACGATACCGTTTTTCGTAATGGGAACTATTAAAGGGCTGAACTTGAATATATTAAAAAAACAATAAGATGAAAACCCGATATTTTTTAATGCTCCTGCTCAGTGCAGGTATTTGGTTTCAAAGTGTTGCACAGCCTGCCCGGCAACTGGTGCAGGTGATTGTTACGCCTGACAGGGCCGATTGGACCTATAACAAAGGCGACCGTGCCGAATTTCAGATTACCGTGCTGCAAAACAATGTGCCGCTGGATGGCATTGAAGTAAATTACCGCATCAATCCTGAAAAAATGGAGGATTGGGAGGAAGAAACGGTAACCCTGAAAAAAGGGGTAGCTTCGGTAAAAGCCAAACGGTTCAGGGATGCCGGTTTTTTGCGGTGCCATGCTTCGGTGGAGGTGGACGGCAAAACCTACACAGCCTATGCCATGGCCGGTTTTTCGCCCAACGAAATTGAGCCCACCACCACATTACCGCCCGATTTTGAGCTTTTCTGGAAAGAGGCCAAAGCCGAACTGGCCAAAGTGCCAATAAAACCGGTACTGACGCTGATGCCCGAACGTTGCACCGATAAGGTGGATGTTTACCACGTAAGCATCGACAACGTTAAGGGGAAAATTTACGGTATTCTGAGCAAACCCAAAGCTGAAGGAAAATACCCGGCTATTCTGCACGTTCCGGGAGCGGGCATTCGTCCCTATTTTGGCGACCCGTGGAGTGCCGAAAAGGGAATTATCACCTTTCAGATAGGGATTCACGGCATCCCTGTGAACCTCGATCAGGGCGTTTATAACGATTTGGGCCGCGGTGCGCTCGAAGGGTACTGGCGGGCCAACCTCGACGATAAAGACAATTTTTATTTCAAGCGTGTGTACCTGGGTTGTGTGCGGGCAGTGGATTTTATCGAATCGCTCGACTGCTTTAACGGCGAAGATATTGCCGTAACCGGTGGCAGTCAGGGCGGGGCGCTTTCCATCATCACGGCAGGCCTCGACCACCGCATCGACTATTTAGCAGCGTTTTATCCGGCGCTGTCCGACTTAACCGGTTACCTGCATGGAAGGGCTGGCGGATGGCCGCACATGTTCCGCGACGGTTTCACCAATAAACCTGAAAAGGTGGAAACCTCGAAATATTACGATGTGGTAAATTTTGCCCGGTTTGTAAAAGCACCCGGATGGTATAGCTGGGGTTACAACGATAACGTATGTCCGCCCACGTCGATGCATGCCGCCTACAACGTGATTGAGGCGCCAAAGGAACTGCATCTTTTTCAGGAAACTGCACACTGGACGTTCCCGGAGCAACAGGAACTGAAAAATAACTGGCTGTTCGAAAAATTACTGAAGTAGAATGAATGGAAATCCAATGAAACAAATCGCGATACCTGTATTGTTTATTTTGCTTTTTTCGTGGAATCTCAGCGCTCAGATAACCATGCAAAAAGAGGAGGGCGGACTGCTCTTTCTGGAAAAAGGGGAGAAGGTGCTTTTTTACCAAACTGAACCGAAAAGTATCGAGGAGCAATACGAACGTTGTAACTATATCCATCCGCTTTGGAATGTTGACGGCGCTGTGCTGACCGAAGATTTTCCCAACGACCACCTGCATCACCGCGGTATTTTCTGGGCATGGCACCAGGTATGGATCGATGATCAGCGCATTGGCGATCCATGGGCAATTGAAAACTTTGAACAAAAAGTATCTGATATTGAATTTCGGGCTCGGAAAGACGGCTCGGGCTTACTCAAAACCAAAGTAAACTGGTTGTCGGAGCAATGGAAAAAGAACGGGCAAAAAGTGCCGTACCTCACCGAAAATACAACAGTTACCGTTCATCCCAAAACCGGTAATTACCGCCGCATCGATTTTGAAATCAGTCTGCTGGCACTGGAGAAAGGCCTTTCTATCGGTGGTTCGGAAGACGAAAAAGGGTACAGTGGTTTTTCGGTACGTATGGTTTTACCCGATGATGTGTTGTTCACCGGCCCGAAGGGGAAAGTGCAGCCGGAAAATACGGCGGTGCAGTCACCCGGCTACATTAATATTTCGGGGAGTGTGGGAAAAGATGGCAAAAATGCAGGCCTCGTGATTGTGGATAACCCGTCCAATCCAGGCTATCCGCAACCCTGGATTCTGCGGGCGAAAAGCAGTATGCAAAATGCCGCCTTCCCGGGAAACGGAACCGTGCCGGTATTAACTTCGGTACCGCTGGTGTTAAAATATTCCCTGCTGGTTTACTCCGGAAAAATGAACGACAGGAAAATCAGGAAAGCTTTGGATAAATAGTTTCATTACAATAATATACGTGTATTTTTTTGCAAAATATTCAAATGTCAATCATCAACAAGATGATACCTATGGGAATTTAATGAATTGGTATTGTTTGTAATTTTTTTTTTCAATTGTCATTTCCGGCTTATTCAGGTAAGGTACTCAAAGTATTGCCGTTGGATTTATCCGACGGGTTCAGAAATGAAATCAGGAAAAAGGCTTCAGCCGCATAGAAAGGTAGCTGAAGCCTTTTTCAGTTTTATGGCAACGCCTGTTTCCCGGTTCCCCATTTTTTGTTGGGTTCGGGGCCCATTTCAAACTCGAGGACACCTCCGTTCACAATTTCTTCATGCGAAATCCAGGTACGGTTAAACGGTTGCCCGTTGAAACTGGCTTTCTGAATGTAAACATTTTCTGAAGAGTTGTTCCGGGCAATCACAGTAAATGTTTTGTTTTTCTGAGTTTGCAGGGTCAGTTTTTCAAACAGCGGACTACCAATCATATAAAGCGGATTTCCGGGCGTAACCGGATAAATACCCATGGCGCTGAGCACGTACCACGACGAAAGCGATCCCATATCCTCGTTTCCGCAAAGCCCTCCTGGTCCGGGGCGGTACAACTGTTCCATAACCTGCCTGGCACGGAACTGGGTTTTCCAGGGCTGACCGGCGTAATTGTATAGGTAAGCTACATGATGCGAAGGCTGGTTTCCGTGTACATACTGCCCGATGGTGCCCACCACGCCCACATATTTGGGCGGCGAAATCAGCGGACTCATTTCAAAAAAGGTATCCAGCTTTTCGGTGAAATTTTTAGGGCCTCCAAATAAATCAATCAATCCCGGCACTTCGTGCTGCACCGACCACACATACTGCCAGGCGTTGGATTCGGTGTAGTGGCGGTTGGGACGGCGGCCCACCAGCAGCGGGTCGAAATAGTTGTAGTACGAATGGTCGCCCTCCTTCACAATCTCCTGTTCCCGGCCGTTCAGCGCTTCGAGCCACGAACCGTCGGCCCTGCGCGGACGCATGAAGGTGGTCTCCTCGTCCCATACATTTTTATAGAATTGAGCACGTTGCATCAGTAGGTTGTAATCTGCTTCTTTCCCCAGCTCTTTGGCCATTTGGGCAATACACCAGTCGTCGTAAGCAAATTCCATGGTTTTTGGAACCGATTCGGTTACCCGGT
>CAZXHP010000298.1:0-3753 GCA_964639655.1 uncultured Mariniphaga sp. | reverse complement strand
TTTTAAAGTATTCTTTTTTTACCGGTACACTATACAATTTGCAATTCCAGTTTACTTTCCGCCCTCGCCGCCTCCACCCGGCCCGGTGTCGCCGCCACTTTTCAGGTCTTCGTTGGAAATTGTGCGTTTTGCTTTTTTAATCTGCTCGCTCATTTTTCCAAACTGGTACGAAATGTTGATCCTGACCATCCGGTTATAGTTATAAAACCGTGAAACCATTGTAAAAGTGGGATCAGCTATTCTGTTTGTAAAGGTCATGCGTTCGCGAAAAGGATCGTTGACGGAGATACTGGCCATCAGCTTCTTGTCAAACAATTGCTGGGAGAAGGAAATATTCGAGTAGGAATAGGTTGATGATTTGCCCTGTAACATAATGCGCGGGGAGTACAAACCACCGAAAAGGGAAAAAGTCCCGTTCTTCCAGGCTGTGTATCTTACGGATAATGAGCCATTGTAACTGAAACCTTCGTTCTGAAGGTTCATGTCGTTATTGCTCTCGAGGTTGGTGTAAATTACACCGAGGTTGGTATTCAGGTTAATTTTTTTGCCCGGTTTAGCCGAACCATACAGGTTGGCACCGTAGTTCCTGTTTTTCCCGATATTCTCATAAGTAGATACGCTCACTCCGTCGGGTTGAAGTGTGGTAAAGGATACGATGGCATTGTTTGTAAAAGCGGCATTCATATTTAAATTAAAGTTGTAGTTGGGCGTAAATTTGCCGAAAACAAAACTGAATGAATGGGAAACTTCGGCATCGAGACCGGGATTACCATAACGGACATTTAAAGGATCCAAATCGTTGTAAAAAGGGTTCAGGTACCAGATTCCGGGGCGCGATAAGCGCTGTGTATAGGATAAGCGCATGTTCTGCCCGTTTTTCATATTCTTCGACAGATTGATATAGGGAATCAGGTTAAACATCTCGTTGGTAAAAGCCGTATCGTTCACCGATTTAAAAAGGCCGTCGTTTTTAGTGTTTTCAGCGCGCAATCCGGTTTTCAGACTGAATATTTTAAGTTTCAGTAAATAGCCCAAATAAACCCCCAAAATGTGCTGGTCGTAGTCCAAATCGTTAATCCTGGCATCATCGCGTTGCCACTCGCCCGATTCATCGAGCCTGAGAACATCCGATTCACTGATATTCTGGCGCAGGATATACTTTACACCCGCTTCAACCTGATGCACTTTGGTAAGCGGGTCGAAATAATCGAGCTGAAAAGTATGTTCGCGGCCCGCAGCGTCGTTTATTGTTTTCTGGTGATAAGATGGATAATCCAGGATTCCGTTTATCCGGTTTTCATTCTCTGTACCGCGCGGCGAATTATCCAGTCGGTAAGAAACGGTAAAGGTTTTGTCGGGTTTTTTAAAGGTACGCTGATAATCGATGTTCCCCGAAATTGAACCATAATCGTTGCCCCCATGTATTCTGTTTTCAAACATCCGTACCCGGTTCCGGTCGATGTCAAATTCAGTGGTTGTGTTTAATCCGTCGTTGGCGTAATTGCCGGTAAAACCCCGGTACGACAGGCTGATCAGGTTAAACGTATCGATTTCGTAACTGGCCTCGCCCATTAAATAATTCATCCGGCCATCATATTCACTGGTACCTTCCGTCTCTGTAAATCGGTAAACCGTACTTTGCAGATTTTCGCGGGTGCTGTACGATTCGGACTGAGGTTGCAGAAATTTGTTGTATCCATAGTTCAGCGAGAAGCCGAATTTATTGATTTTTGAAGTGGCATAAATTCCGCCCGTATAACCGCCGCGACTATCGGCGCCGGCATTTACGCGGCCCATAAAACCTTCAATCTGCTTTTTGGCAGTGATTATATTGATAATTCCCGCCGTTCCTTCCGCCTCGTATTTTGTTGAAGGATCGGTAATAACTTCGATATCGCGCACACTGCTGGCAGGAAGGCTCCGCAAAACATCCCTCGGGTTTTGCGACACCATCGAAGAGCTTTTTCCGTTGATGAGGATTTTAAAATTTGAAGAGCCCCTCATCTGGATGTTATCTTCCCCGTCAACGGTTATTAACGGCACCTTGCGCAGCATTTCGAGCACATTGCTGGTTTTCGATTCCGGGTCGGTTTCTATGCTGTAAACGATTTTATCTGGCTCGGTGCGGATTAAAGGCTTCTGAACTGCAACAGTAACTTCACCGATTTCTTCGTTTGACGGGCTTAAGACAATACTTCCCAAATCGGCTTCCGGCGTCTCTTCGTTCAGCGAAATTTCACTTTTCCGCATCCGGTAACCCACCGAGTGAAAAATGATTTCGTACTTTCCCGGGTTTTCGAGAGAAACGCTAAACTTTCCTGCCTCATCGCAGGCAAGCTGTTTCACAATACCTTCTGCATTTTGAATACTGATGGTAACATACGAAATACCTTTCCCGGTAAGCGTATCTACGACTGTACCTTTTACCTGAAAGCCGGCAGCAATGGCGGCATCATGCAACCCGAATCCGGTAATTTTTGTGTAATTGGTAGTTGTTCCTTTGAAAAATGAGTTTTCGGTTTCTGTTCGTGCGCCGGCAGATATTACCAGCAAAAAAAACAGGGAGGTCATAAAAAATTTGTTCATTGTTAATTGTTTTTGGTTGTTTGAGTTATAAAATTTTCACTATTTAATTTCAAGCTTTTGTTTTACCAGCGGAAGCAAATCCATACTTTGATTCGATTTGTACAGCACAACGTTTGAACTCGTTTCAAAAACATATAGCAGCTCCTGTTCATTGGCGACTTCGCTAATTGCATCCATTGCTTTTTCATAAAGCGGGTTAAGCAACTCCTGGTATTTCTGCTGGATTTGCTGCTGTGCGTTTTGCTGAAAACCCTGAATGCGTTCATTCAAATTCTGCAGTTCGGAAATTTTCGCGCTGCGTTTCAGTTCAGAAACTTCCTGTCCCATTTGTTCCAGCTCCTGCAGTTTGGTTTGATAGTTTTTCTGCATCTCGCCCAGAATATCTTCCAGATCGGTTTGAAATTTAGTGAATTCGGTTTCTGTAGTTTCACGCTCCGGCATTACCTGGAGTACCGCCTGTAAGTCGATATGCCCGAATTTTAAAGTTTGGGCGTTTCCGGCAGTTGAAATAACTGCGAAAAGGATTGCAACGCAAAAAGGAGTAAATTTCTTCATGATTGTTGATTTTTAGTTAATTGCAGTAAAGTTGATACAATCATTTTAAAATTGGTTTTAATAAAAGTTAAAAATTAATATACAATATGTTAACTGATTAAAATAAAGTTTCATTTTCTCTTAAATTCTGTTAATCCCGTTTTTTTTACGAACTGTGATTGATACTTAAATAGAATACCACTCAGGATTTTCTTGTCGTTTTCTCATGGTCAAAATTGATGGCTTAGAGTATTTTAATTAAATTATGAAACAAATGTATAACTGATTTTCCAGTTGTGCAACTGTTTTCTTAGTTTTTTAACTACCATATCCGTTTCACTGCCGTTTTTTTATATTTTTTCACGAAAGAACGTTGATTTTAAGCGAAATATTCTTAGTGTTTCCATCGTGCCTTAGAGTCTTGGTGGCGAGAATAAAAGAAATTGCCACCAGGGCACCAAAACACAAAGATTCACGAAGTTTTACTTTTCCTCCGGAATCCAAATCTCCACCCGCGTGCCAGTTATGCCTTTTTCGGTGAGGTCGGTGATTTGCAGCCGGTATTTTTCGCCTTGCGTTTCCTGCAAAATTTCCAGCCGTTCCTGCATCAGTTTGGAGCCTTTGCCGTTTTTG
>CAZXHP010000297.1:2646-3777 GCA_964639655.1 uncultured Mariniphaga sp. | reverse complement strand
TTGACGATGGATTTATTTATTATGCGGTGGGCGACGGTAACCGCGGCGTAAAACTCCGGCTTTCGGAAGACGGAACGCAAATCACCGAAGTTTGGCGCACGCCCGACTTGGATACCTACATGAGCAGTTTCGTAAAACTGGGCGATTACATTTACGGTTGCGGCACCCGCAAAAAAGACCTGAAAAGTTTTCATGTCGAAACCGGCGAAGTTGTAGATTCGATGCGAGCAGGAACCGGAGCAATTATTGCAGCCGACAATATGCTTTATTACTACAACTGGGGTGGTGAACTTTCGCTTTTAAGTTGCGAAAACGGCAGGTTTAAAAAACGAAGTTCTTTTAAAGTCACCCGTGGAACTGGTGAGCATTTTTCCCATCCGGTAATTAAAAACGGAGTTTTATATCAACGCAGAGGAGATGCTTTAATGGCATTTGACATTCGGATAAAATAATTTTAAACTTAGCGTCTTTGCGCCTTTGCGTGATTTTCTTTACTTAAAACGGAGAATTAAAATTTTCCCAATTAACTGTCCAATCATCAGGAAAGCCGGGATTATCCTGCTCATCTCCTTCAAAACCGGTACACATGGCGGCCACAGCCCAAAGCAAGCCCCCGTTTCCGGGAAGGTAAATCCGCAAACGGTCATCCTGGTAATTGTGCCCGTTTGACAAGTAGGTGTTTTTCTGTACATCTTTCAGAAGCAATTCAACAGCCTGTTCGGGTTTGCCCAGCCTCACCGCACAAATGGCAGCCATGGGATAATCCCAGCCCCAGGTGCGCGGCCAGTTCCAGTTTTCTGAAATGTAGTCGAAGGTATTTTCCATGATTTGCCTTTCAGCCGGAACCGTTTCGGGCAGAAGTCCGAACGCGCCTAAAACCATGGGATGATCGGAATAATAATGTTCGTTTTCGTAGGAGTCTGGTGCACTTTCGGCTGCCAGATATTTTCCATCTTTTTGCGCAAAAGGAGACAATCCGTCGATCACCTTTTGCCATTCCTCTTTTTCAGGCAGGTTCATGCGCTGCCGCCATTGTTGCGCCACAGATAACCCCCAGTGCCAGTAAGCGACCTCAAACGGCGGATTGAAAGTTTTCTCTTTTTCAAGGCTCTCCTGTGCAGGAATGAGTGG
>CAZXHP010000297.1:0-2546 GCA_964639655.1 uncultured Mariniphaga sp. | reverse complement strand
CTGAAAAATCGACTGCACCGCCGGTTTCCCAGAAAGTTTTCCAATGATTTGCAGAAGCTTCTTTTACCTGAGAAAATTCAACCGGTTCAGTAAAATCATTTTCTGGACTGAATTCTGCTGAAAATGAGAAATGTTCTGAATCGCCCGCCGGCTGCAAAACAAAATAGTGGAGTTCCTTTTGAAAGACTTCAGCTTTTCCTGTCCAGTTCAGTTTTACAAAATAAGTTGTACTGTCGAGAGTGTGTTCAAAAACGGCGCTGTTTTCATTTTCCCAAATAATTCCGGACTGGTGCTTTTCCTGACTTTGCCAGTCGGAAGCTCCGTCGGTATGACTGCCGGTGGGATATGGGAATCGCAGATTGATGCCCATCAAACCATTTTTTAATCTTTCGGATTGAATTTCTGATGCAATTAAATCGCGCGACGAATGGCAGGTTGTTTGAACTTCCACATTTTCCTGTTCAATTTTAAAAGCGCTGGAAATAAATCCTTCCCACAAGTTCAGGGTTTGTTCAATGCCCGTAATTTCATCTGGTTTCACTTTCTCACCATTTTCTTTTAAAAGCTCGAAACCAATATTTCCAAGGTGCAGACGGTGCGGGTTTTGCCTGAAATAATTGGCAGCTTCTTGTCTTTTGCCGGGCTCATTCCATTGCACCGCGTAAGGAACTTTTCTTCCTTCCACATCAAAAAACTGAAACGCTTCCTCCAGCCGGTAATTTTCATCGTTTGGAAAACTGTGCCAGCCCCAGTCAGATTGTGTGCCCAGACAAACCCCGTTTTCGTAAGTTTCAGGGAAAGTCTGTAGCCCGGTGGCATCCACGGTAAATGCAAAACTTCCGTTTCCTACCGATAAAGAGTTAAGCGAATCAAAAGCATTCACATTTACATTATGTCTTGAAACCAGGGCTAAACGGTCAATTTTTTTTGACTCAGGATTTTTCTTTTTTGAACATGACGCGAGCGCAAGGAAAATGATTAAAATGGAAAATATTGGTTTCATAACAAAAAATATGACAACCCGCTCTTTTTTCATTACCAATTTTTCGATTCTTCTTCCAGTTGTTCCAATGTAATGAAATGGCCATTTCTGATTTGAGCTTCAGATTGGAAAATATCTTCAATAAGTTGTTTCTTTAAAATGGGCGCACCGGTTGCGTCATATCCGGTAACCAAATCGGTTTTATTAACTACAGAATAGATTTTTTCAAAAAGTTCATTTACGGTATTTTCATCCAATTCATGTAAATGATTTTCAATATATTTCTTTTTCTGGTTACTATCCATCACATTCAATTTTATTCAAATTTAGTGAGAAAAAATTCAGGCACAAAAATAACATTACTAAAAAACAAACCTTCAAGGTTTTGGAAACCTTGAAGGTTTAAAAAAATTTCAAATACATGTAATCCCTGCCTTCCCAACCAGCCAATCCCTCCGGGATTTAAAATGAAGTTATAATTTCCGAATCGGTTTGCTCAGCTTTTCGGCTTCTTCAGTAAGATATTCCCGAAACCCTTCTTCGGTTTTCCACTGGTCTTTGTCGAGGCCCCAAACCGAAAAAAAGTAATGTTTTGCCGGTTGGCTACTTGTACATTTCTGACCAATATAATAAGTTTCAGAAATAATTTGACTGAACCCTTTTTCGGGAACCGTTTCATAACCCAGTCTGAAAAAATTGATATCGGTTGTCAGTCCGATTTTCCCGGCTTCGGCCAGCGGTACAATGGCAGCCATTCCCAACTCGTCGTCGTTCAGCGACTGCACATCGTGTGTACCGATGCACTGAAAATCGCCTGCCTGAAATGCAAACGGTTCGCGTTTCAAATGGCTGGTAACAATTCCGGTAACGATTTGCGAACCTGCCGGACAGCCGGTTACGGTTACATCTGACTCGAACCAGTATTTTCCGGGATAAATGGTAATTTTCTCCACAGCTTTCAGCATTTCACCGTCCACATCCCAACCTTCGTAACGCAATTCGAAGACCGAGCGCACCGGGCCTTCGGTAAGTTTCTGGTATTCGTAAACCTCGGTAGAACCCAACCGAAAAAGCGAATCGTTTTTCAGCAGTGCCAAACCTCCCGATCCAAGCGAACTTCCACAATGCAACACATCCATTCCCCAATCTGCAAGTTTATGGTAATCGCCCAATTCAGGAGTATGAATTTTATCGATAATCATTTCGGGCATCCGTTTTCCAAAAAGGTCTTTCACATTGCGGCAATCGAAATAGTTACGGAACCCGATTTTATCGTTTTCCCAGTTCACGCTTTCACCCTGTGCAATTACTTCGAACCCGTCAGTGCATGGCAGTGCCTGGTAATAATCCACCTCTTTAAACGAACCATCTTTCTGGGTAATTCCCAGGCGAAGGTTGGTTCGCTTTTCGAATTCCGGAGGATAGTTGGTGCCATCAGAAAATTCCACTACGATTTCTTTGGTTTCGTTGGGCGCAAAATTCAGCAGCAAAGCCACCTCGTCCCAGTTTCCGTCGTTGTCCATATCGTCCAGTTGAAACGGAACCAATGAATTGTCAGCATTTT
>CAZXHP010000296.1:1308-3781 GCA_964639655.1 uncultured Mariniphaga sp. | reverse complement strand
CAAGTTTTATGTCATTTACAACAGCCGACGTAGTAAAACTGAGAAAAGTAACCGGCGCAGGGATGATGGACTGTAAAAATGCCCTGACCGATGCCGGTGGTAACTTCGACAGAGCCCTCGAAATTATCCGTGAAAAAGGAAAACTGGTAGCCAGTAAACGAGCCGACCGGGAAGCCAGTGAAGGAGCAGTTCTGGCCAAAATAACTGAAGATAAAAAATTTGGCGCATTGGTCGTTCTGAACTGCGAAACTGATTTTGTAGCCAAAAACGAGAATTTTGTGGCTTTTGCCGAAAACATTTTGAATGTAGCACTGGATCAAAAACCGGAAAACTTGGATGCCTTGAAAGACCTCGACCTCGACGGCAGGGCAATTGAAGCTCAGGTAACTGAACAAACTGGTGTTATCGGCGAAAAGCTCGATCTGTCGTATTACGGAAAAATTGAGGCCGAGACCGTGGCAGGTTACATTCACCCCGGAAACAAACTGGCCACTTTGGTGGGTTTTAGCAAAGCCGGTGTGGAAGAACAGGTGGCCAAAGATATTGCGATGCAGGTAGCTGCCATGTCGCCGGTTTCCGTCGATACAGATTCTATTCCGCAGGAAGTGATCAATAAAGAGTTGGAAATTGCCAAAGAAAAATTCCGTCAGGAAGGAAAACCGGAAGCCATGCTCGACAAAATTGCTCAGGGAGCGCTTCAGAAATGGTACAAAGAAGTTACCCTGCTGAACCAGGCTTTTATTAAAGACGGAAAAATGACTGTGAAAGATTATCTGGCACAGTACGACAAAGATTTGAAAGTTACCGGTTTCGAGCGTTTTGCGCTTGAAGGGTAATAAAACTTCAGATATTAATAATTGAGCCGGTGACTTTTGTTACCGGCTTAATTTTTTAAAAAGGTTGTTTGGTTTTCCTGTTTTTGCCGCAGGTGTCATTGAACTGAAAAAAGATGCTATGGCAAGTTTTCCGAATTTTATGATTTACAGTTAAAAAGGGAAATCAACAAATTATTTCCGCATCTGCGTACCGGAAACAAAACAGTCCTAAAAAAAGTAAAAAAATGTTGCTGGAATAAATAAAATCTGCTTTCCGGTTTTTGATTCCTTTCAGATTTAGAATTTTTTTTGCTTAGTACCGGGAATCCGAACGGGAATTTTTAAATTTCGGGAAATTTTGTTTTTATGCAGCCCGAAAAAAAACAGTTGGAAATTTTACTGATGCACTATTTCAGGGAGTGCTATCCCGGTTTTCCGAAAGGGAGAATGGTCCCTTCGGAGTCGCCCGATTTTATTTTAACCCTGAAAAGCCGCAATAACCTGGGCATAGAACTTACCCGGCTGAATCCGTTAAATGCAAAAGAACCCGACGATGCCGAACTTTTGAAGAATAAATCGCAGGAAAGAGTTATTGAATCGGCCAAAACCCTTTTCGAAGGTACTTCTCCCCTAAAACTGTTTGTGAAATTTTTATTTTCGGAACATAAAAATATTGCTGAAGAGCAGGCACTTTCAATGTCTGTTCAACTGGCAAACATTGTCCGCCAGGCTGTGGCCGGAAAAAAACCGCAGACATTTTTCAGGGAATCGGTAGCAGCCGACGTTTTGCCGAACGGGTTGGCGGCAATGCTGATTGTTTCTCATCCCGAACTGCAGGTCTCTTTCTGGGAACGTTCCAACAATCTGGGCGTTTCCGAAGATGTTGTGGCCGATATCCGGCAGGCCATCCTGAAAAAAGACGAAAAATTAAGGCACTATCAAAAACAGCGGTTGAATTTTTACTGGCTCCTCATTACCACCGACCGCCTCCGCGGTGTAAAAAACTACAACCTTCCCAATAAAATATTAAACCACACTTTTCATTCGCGTTTTCAGCACGTTTTTCTTTTCGATTTGATTAAGTCTGATGTTTTTCAACTCGTTTAATCTGAAATTTTGTTAAGATAGTACAGGTTCTTGTTAATTTGGAGTTAAGCAAATCCGGGTTTCATTTGTAACCTTTGTACCTCAGAAACTGAATTGAGCATTATTATGAAAAGAGCATTCGAAGTTGAAAATCCTGATTATACTTTAAGCCCGTTAACCGGAATGACCCGCCAGCACTACATTGAAATGGCCAAATACCTGCTCGAAAGAGCTTTTACGCATATCGATTCGATAGACGATCCGCTAACATTTCCACCTGTTTCCGGGAAAACTTATCCGCAACCCGGTGATCCCGACTGGCGCTGGCGGTCGCTGGAGTTTGAAGCGCTGGAACGCACGTTTACGCTGGCCGGACCGCTGATTCACGTCGATCCGGAAGTAGAAATAAATGGGATAAGACTCAAGGATTATTACAGCCTGCAATTGTACCGCGCGCTTACTCCCGGTCACCCCAATTCTCTGCCACTGCCCGAAGATTTACCCGATTCAACTTACCAGTTTACCTGCGAATTCGGGGGTTTATTTAAAACGCTTTTGCTGATGCCCGAAAC
>CAZXHP010000296.1:0-1208 GCA_964639655.1 uncultured Mariniphaga sp. | reverse complement strand
TATAATTACTATTCCATCAGTTTGTTTATTGTTTATACCACCATCTGGTGTCGCACTTTTGGCGATGAATATTATCCTGAAATTGCCGAAATTATTGAACGTTCAGCAAAAAAACTGATGGAATCCATCACCGGGTTTTTTGGGCGCAACGGCTACGTTAATATGTGGTCGCGGAGCATTATATACCGCACCTGGGTTTCGGGCGCATTCCCCGTTGCGTTTATGCTGAAGGAAGAACCGCTGATTGATGCCGGTTTTGCCCGGCGGTTATGTTCGGGCTCACTGTTGCAGTTTGTTACCCGCGAAGAATTTTACTACAACGAAATTCCCAGTCTCGGTTTTTACGGGCGAAAGGAATATATGGTGCAAAACTACAGTTGCCCGGGCAGTCCGTTTATCATGTTTCTACCGTTTATCTGCCTGGCTTTGCCTGAAGATTCACCGTTTTGGACGACCCCCGAAAATGAAGGATTCTGGGAGGAACTGGGAGAAAATTCAAAAACTACCGTACTTAAACATCCCGGGCTGGTGCTGGCCAACCACGGAAAATCCGGCGCTTCGGAAATTATTCCCGGCAAAGTGTATTACGACGATCCCAACTATTCCAAACTGATTTACAATACCCATTTTCCCTGGGAAGACCACAATCCGGCGGGCGGTACTGCCATGGAATACAGTTTCAGAAGCTGGGATCCGCGCGATGTAAGGGGCGACGATATCAATTTCTATTTAACCGGATTGAAGGTGGACAACAGTGCCGAAAAAAACCGGGCTTTTTCCATTGCGCAGAGTATGGTCTTTAACGGGGTGAAAAAGGGCGTAGTTTACCGGCAGGCCATTATGCGAAAACCACCCAACAACGGGGTGGGGTACATCATCGATTTGGCCGACATCATTATTCCGGGCGGAGTAATCCGGGTGGACCGCACCCGTTTGGCATTTGAGCACGAACTTACGCTCGGTCATTTCGGATTGCCGCACATCTGCGGTGAAAAAGCTGTGGTGAATCAATTCGAAGAAGGAAATAAAAAAGTAATTACCGCAGCCATTAAAGGCCGCCGGATAGCGTTGATAACCTACACCGGTTGGGATGAGGTTGACCGTTTGGTTCATAAAAACCGTAATGCCGAAGCCGACGAAAGCACCGTGGTTTTTGCCCGAAAAAAACGGTTGGAGAAAAATCCTGCCATGGAAATTATGATTACGGT
>CAZXHP010000295.1:0-3792 GCA_964639655.1 uncultured Mariniphaga sp. | reverse complement strand
GCCCGTTAATGCTCCTGAAATCGTCGGCAGCCCATTTTTCAACGGCTTTCATCACCTCCGGATCAATCCGCAATACAAATGTTTTTTTCTTGGCCATTTAATTTCACCTTGTTTTTCATTCCTGAAAATCATTCAATAACAATATACAGACTACTGATAAAGCGTTCCGGTATTTACAACCGGCGTGACATCTTTGTCGCCGCACAATACCACCATCAGGTTACTCACCATAGTGGCTTTTTTCTCTTCGTCCAAATCCACAATTTCTTTTTGACTCAGTTCGTCGAGCGCCATTTCCACCATACTTACGGCGCCCTCCACAATTTTAAACCGGGCAGCAACAATGGCGGTTGCCTGCTGGCGTTTCAGCATGGCCTGGGCAATTTCCTGGGCGTAGGCAATGTAGTTGATACGGGCTTCGATAACATAAATTCCGGCAATTTCGAGCCGTTCCCTGATTTCGTTTTCCAACTGATTGTTTACTTCCTCGGTGCTCTCGCGAAGAGTGACTTTGGCAGTTTCATCCTCGATATTATCGTAGGGATACATCCCGGCCAGTTTACGCAGGGCCGCTTCGCTTTGCACCACAACAAAATGTTCGTATTCATCTACTCCAAAAGCAGCGCGGTAGGTATCTTCCACTTTCCAAACCAGCACTACGCCAATCATGATCGGATTGCCGAGCTTGTCGTTCACTTTAATGGGTTCACTGTCGAAATTCCGTGCACGCAGTGAAATCTTTTTTCGCACAAAAAACGGGTTCACCCAGTAAAATCCGTTGGTTTTAATGGTTCCCTTGTAGGCGCCAAAAAGCACCATCACACAACTTTGGTTGGGATCGACCACTGTAAAACCAGGGGCGATGAACAAAAACAATGCAGTTAAAATTACAGCGGGAACAACTATTCCGCGCATAAAACCAAAAACAATAAGTACCAAAAACAGAAGTTCGAGAAAAACGAACAGGTACCCCGACAATCCGGTATATTCTTTTTCCATGGTATTAAATTTAAATTAAATTGATATTAAAATAATATCACAAATGTATGGAAAATTTTTGAAACGCAAACGCTTCAGTTACAATTTTTTTTGCAAAAAAAAAGGCGCCTCTTCAGACGCCTTTTGTAAACTTTAAAAATTACGTTAATTCATAATCATCTCAACATGCCCCGTTGTTTTTGTTTCCAAAACATTGTAGGCACGTGCAAAATCCAAAATTTTTTGGATTGTTGGTGCAGAAGGATTGTGATCTGCACTTTTCATTTCGTTCAAAACTTTTTCAGTTATGCTATCGGGGTACTCCGAAACATCAACTGAATTGTAATTAAACTTTTTAATAAAAAATAAGGTAGATTTTTTCATCATAGGCATTCTTAATAAATTATCTGTTGAAGAACGCCCTTCGCCTTACTGTTATTGTGTTAACAAAAGTTAAATACGTGTCAGTTCCAGATTTTTCTGTTTGATTAGTTTCCGGAGATTAATTAACGCGTAGCGCATACGGCCCAAAGCAGTATTTATGCTTACATCGGTTTGTTCCGCAATTTCCTTAAAACTCAGCCCCATATAATGCCGCATGTGAATCACCTGCTGCTGATCTTCGGGAAGTTCTTTCACCAGTTCTTTCACTTCGCTTAAAATCTGGTTATTTACCATTTCATCTTCTATGGTAAAATCAGAAAATTTCTGCGAATTAAAAATATCCACATCGAGGCTGTCGTTGGAAACAGTTCCCTGCAGTTTCTCCTTCCTGAAGTGGTCGATAATCAGGTTATGGGAAATGCGTAAAACCCAGGAAACAAACTTTCCGTTTTCCACGTATTTTCCCCGTTTCAGGGAACGAATCACTTTTATAAATGTTTCCTGAAAAATATCTTCAGCCAGATCCTGGTTTTTTACAATCAGCAAAATGTAGGAATACACCCTGCTTTTGTGACGATGGATTAAAATTTCCAGTGAATTTTGATCGCCTTCGATAAAACGTTGAACGAGCTCATTGTCGTTCAGTGCATTTGTCCTGAACATTACCTTCTATTTAATTGTAAACAAAAAGTAAATTTTTCCGATAGGCGACTATTTTAAGTTGATGTAAAACAATTTATTTAATTTTGCAAGGGTAAAAATGAAACATTTTACGGAAATAAACAAGTTTTTTTAACAAATTTATACGAATTCCATTCAGGCCATGCCTCAAAATAATACAAAAAAATTTATAGAGATACAGCACGCAAGGGTTCACAACCTAAAAAACATTAGTTTAAAAATCCCATTAAATCAATTCATTGTAGTTACCGGAGTGTCCGGTTCCGGGAAGTCTTCGCTGGCGTTCGATACCCTTTTTGCCGAAGGTCAGCGGCGTTATGTCGAAAGCCTGTCATCGTATGCCCGGCAGTTTTTGGGTCGTATCAACAAGCCGGAAGTGGATTTCATCAAAGGTATCCCGCCGGCTATTGCCATCGAACAAAAGGTCAATACACGCAATCCGCGATCGACGGTTGGCACTTCGACAGAAATTTACGATTACTTAAAACTCCTTTATGCCCGTGCGGGGAAAACCATTTCACCGGTTTCGGGAAAAGAAGTAGTACGGCATTCGGTAACCGATGTGGTTGATTTTATGCTTTCTTTTCCTGAAAATACCAGGATTATGATTTTATCTCCCCTGAAACCCGGAAACGGGCGGTCGTTACTTCAGGAGGCAGAATTGCTTATGCAGCAGGGGTTTTCACGCCTCGAACTGAATGACGAGGTAAAACGGATTGATGAATTGCTGCAGGCCGGCGAAGAAAACTTCTGCAACGGAGAATGCCATGTAATCATCGACCGGGTGGCTGTTCAACCTGGTGAAGACACCCAAAGCAGGATGGCCGATTCGGTACAAACCGCATTTTTCGAAGGCCACGGCGATTGCGTGGTAAAAGTTTATAATGATGACAAAATTTTTGTGCAAACATTTTCGAACCGGTTTGAAGCCGATGATATTGAGTTTGAAGAGCCTACCGTTCATACTTTCAGTTTCAATAATCCGGTGGGCGCCTGTCCCACCTGCGAAGGTTACGGAAAAGTAATCGGAATTGACGAAGACCTCGTTATTCCCAACAAATCGCTTTCCATTTATCAGGATGCCATTGTGTGCTGGCGGGGTGAAAAAATGAGCAAATGGAAAGACCGGCTCATCTATTCTGCCGACCAGTTTGGCTTTCCGATACACAAACCTTTTTACGAACTTTCGGCGGAGCAAAAGCAGTTGCTTTGGACCGGCAACCGGCATTTCAAAGGACTTAACCGTTTTTTTAAGTATCTGGAGGAAAAAAGCTACAAAATTCAGTACCGGGTTATGCTTTCGCGCTACCGTGGAAAAACCACCTGCCCGGAATGTAAAGGAACCCGCCTGAAAAAAGAGGCAGGCTATGTAAAAGTGACTGGCAAATCAATTCAGGAACTGGTTCTGATGCCGGTTGCTGAACTGAAAAGTTTTTTCGACAACCTCAAACTGAATGAACACGACGCTGCAATTGCCAAACGGATTCTCACCGAAATAAAGAACCGGCTGACGTTCCTCTGCGATGTCGGATTGGGATACCTGACGCTTAACCGGCTTTCATCAACCCTTTCGGGCGGCGAATCGCAGCGGATTAACCTGGCCACATCGCTGGGAAGCAGTTTGGTGGGTTCGCTTTATATTTTGGACGAACCCAGCATCGGACTTCATTCGCGTGATACACAGCGGCTCATCAAAGTGTTAAGAAGATTGCAGAAAATCGGCAACACGGTTTTTGTGGTGGAACACGA
>CAZXHP010000294.1:0-3802 GCA_964639655.1 uncultured Mariniphaga sp. | reverse complement strand
AATCCTTCAAGGTTTTGAAAACCTTGAAGGATTGGGAAGCAGGCGGCAACAACCGGCCAATCTTTTCCAAAGTTCCGAAACTTTGGAAAAGTTAACTAAAATACCAAAACAAAAACAGATAAAACAAAAGCATTAACCGCAAAACAACCGAAAATGATAACAACCAAAAAGAAATTGATTCTTTCCGTCAGCTTTTTGCTCCTACGGCGCAGATGCGGCATATTCCTGCCGGAAGAGCCATTTTACCATGCAGAAAAGCCATCGCACCACACCGGAAAGCCATTCAACCGGTTCCAAACTTTGGAAAAGTTCAACCAATTAATAACAACCCGAAGCGTAATGAAGGAACCCGGCGCGAAATGCCAAAAACCGCAAAGAAACCCCGTTGTACCGGGGCAAAATGCAACGTCCCGAAGCGGAATACAATGGTACGGCCGCGAAACGCAACATCCTGCGGCGAAATGCCATTGTACCACGGCGGAACGCAAAATCCGGCAGCGAAACGGCATTGTACGGTGTACAACCACCTTTCGCACCGGTACGGCGCATTCCGCAACGGTTTTCGGGGAATAAGACAATGACTTATGTATTTTTTATACAAACCCGACCCTGAACAGTGGGCATTTATAAAAACCGGCGCCGCCGTCGCTTCGGTTTTCCGATGTCCCGGAAGTTCGCTCTTTAGCTGCCATTTGTGCAGGATACAATGATTTATTTTTCAAAATTCAAATTTATTTTATGAATTCTTCCAAAATTACAATTGAAGAGCTTTTGTATCAATCGGGACTGCGCATCAATGACAGTCTCGGCGATTCAAAAATCCTGGATGCCGTATCGCCGATGGGGTATCCGGAGGAGAAGTTAAACGAGGGAGCCGCCTTGCTGGCGGAGGCCGTAACCAAAGTGGAAACCCAGAAAAGGGAATACGGCGAGGTGGACGAAGCCTATGACCGTTTCGGGAATGAACGCGAAGCCACTCATCGTATGTACATGGACACGGTAAATATTTGCCGGGTGGCTTTTAAAGACGATGTGAAAGCAGCCACCACACTCGAGTTGAACGGCCGGCGCGCCCGTACCATCAGCGGATGGCTGAAACAAACCCGGAGCTTTTACCGCGCCCTGCTGGACAACGACGACTGGAAGGCTGCACTTGCCGCCTATGGCCAAACCGAAGAGAAACTGACAGCCAATCTGACTGCCGTCGAACAGGTGGCCAGAGCCTCCGAAACCGTTCGGAAAGAGATGGGCGATGCCCAGAATGCGACCGCCGAACGCGACATGAAGCTGGAGGAGCTGGCCGACTGGGTAAACGACTATGAAGTTATTGCCCGGATTGCCCTGGCTGATAAACCGCAACTGCTCGAAAAAATCGGAATTGTGGTGAAAAGCTGACAGACTTTTCTGTTTTATTTTAACCTTTTCCAAAGTTCCACACTTTGGAAAAGGTTTTGTCTGAACCGGGGAACGTTAGGATTAAAACCTAAAGCAATCTTTATGGAGCCGTTAATTCCAGGGTATTATTACCACATTTACAATCATGTAAACGGGAACGAACAATTGTTCCGCGAGGAAAAAAATTATTACTTTTTTCTGAAAAAATTTAAACAACATATAATTCCAGTGGCTGATATCTTTGCTTACTGTTTAATGCCCAATCATTTTCATTTTTTGCTCAGGTTAACCGAAAAAGTGGAGTTGCAAACGCTGGAATCTTTTCCAAAGTTCCGGACTTTGGAAAAGTCAGACTTCGATGTCAGCCAGTTGGAAAAACTCACCGGCGATTACATCAGTAAACAATTTTCAAATATGTTTAGCTCATATACCCAGGCATATAATCGAATGTACAACCGAAGAGGGAGCCTGTTTATCAAAAATTTCAGAAGGAAGAGAATTCACGATGAAAACTATTTTATAAAAGTCGTTAACTATATTCATTTTAATCCTGTTACACATGGTTTTGTGGACAAACCGGCAGATTGGAAATTTTCATCTTACAATGCCATTGTTTCCCATAAAAAAACCATGTTAAAAAGGGATGAAGTACTCGAATGGTTTGGCGGACTTGCAAATTTTATGGTTTGCCATTTAAGACCGATGGACATTTGATTCATATTTTTTTGAAGAACTTTTCCAAAGTTTTAAACTTTGGAAAAGGTTAAAAACCAGAATCCATGCTAAAAAGAACCTTATTCCTGTCAAACCCCTACCATTTATCGTTAAAAAACCGGCAACTGGTGATTTCCGAAAAAGGCGGAATGCCGGTAAACAAGGCGCCTGTCGAAGACCTCGGTTTTATTGTGCTCGACCATCCGCAGATTTCCTTTTCCATGAAACTGGTGGAACAACTCAGCGAATTTAACGTGGCTACCGTGTTTTGCGACAGTAAACACCTGCCGTCGTCGATGTTGCTGCCGCTGGATGCCAACCATATTCAGAATGAAATTTTCAGGGTGCAGATCGATGCCTCGGAACCGCTGAAAAAAAACCTGTGGAAACAAACCATCGAGGCTAAAATAAAAAACCAGGCGCGGTTCCTTTCCAAACTGGGTAAAAACAGCGGTCCGCTGAAAGCGATTGCCAAATCGGTTAAAAGCGGCGACGGCGATAACCGCGAAGGATTTGCCGCCCGGTTGTACTGGATGGAACTGATGGGAAAAACATTTATCCGCGACCGTTATGGCGAACCGCCCAACCCGTTTCTGAATTACGGATACATTTTGTTGCGTTCGGCCGTGGCACGGGCGCTGGCAGGGTCGGGACTGCTGGCCACCCTCGGCATTCACCACCGCAACCGCTACAACGCCTTTTGCCTGGCCGACGATGTAATGGAGCCCTACCGTCCGTGGGTGGATGAAATCGTATTCGGCATGAATAAAAAATGGCCCGGCTCGTTTATTCTCGAAAAAGAGCACAAGGCCGAACTGCTGCAATTGATGACTGTTGACATAAAAATAGGGGAGAACCGCAGACCGCTGATGGTGGCCCTGTCGCAAACCACGGCGTCGCTTGCCCGTTGTTTTAGCGGGGAGACAAGGAAAATAACTTATCCGGAATTTGAATAGGAAAACTTTTCCAAAGTTCCATCTTTTCCAAAGTTTCAAACTTTGGAAAAGTTTGGAAATAACGAACAAAGTAAAAATTATGGCACAAATCCGTCTAAATGCTTATCATATTATGTGGTTGTTTGTTTTTTTCGACCTGCCCGTTACCACCAAAAAGGAGCGGCGGCAGGCTACCCGTTTCCGCAAAGATTTGCTGAACGACGGTTTTTCCATGATGCAGTTTTCGGTATATAACCGGCATTGTGCCAGCAGGGAGAGCGCCGAAGTGCACATTAAACGGGTGAAAGATTTTATCCCGGAGAAAGGGCAGGTGAGCATTTTGTCGGTTACCGATAAACAGTATGGGAACATCTGCAATTTCTGGGGCAAAAAGTCGGATCCTATGCCCGAAGGTCCGCGGCAACTTGAAATGTTTTGAATGCTATAAACTTTTCCAAAGTTCCAAACTTTGGAAAAGTTCTGCCGGCAGAAATTCCGGTAAAAATAATACCTTTGAAAATCGAAGAAAAAATCACCGGGTTCTTTGACATATTGTCGAGCATATCAGAAGACGCAACAGCATCGAAAAAATCAGGCATCGAACCACTTCTTTGCGGGAGAAAAGTGCTTTCAGCGGTTGTAAAAACAGGTTAAAACCCTTGCAGGATAAGCTAAAGCTGCCCCCTGGTTGTGGTTTCCCACTTTTATGTTATTACGGTGGGCAGGGATGTAAAATAGAAGAATAACTTTTCCAAAGT
>CAZXHP010000293.1:1782-3806 GCA_964639655.1 uncultured Mariniphaga sp. | reverse complement strand
GCGAATTGCCCGAACGGTTGGAATCGTACCGCCACATGGGCCAGTCGTCACCATACACTGAAAACCCCGATGTAAAAAGGATTAAAAATGAGAGTATTCCGGCTAATTGATACTTCATGGTTGCGTCGATAAAAATGGTTTTGCGCTAAAAATAGGAAATTATGAGGAGGGGCGCAAAACAATTTAAATTATTCATTTAATTCAACTTTCGCCCATAAATTACTTTGTGATAACTCGATTGCTTTTTCCAGGTCTTCATTGGCCTGTTTTTCTTTACCGAGACCGTTGTAGCCCAGTCCCCGTAAAGTATAGGACTGCGACCTTCTTGTATTTTCGGCCTCGCGCTCCCCGAAAATGACGCCCACTTCTGAAATCGTCTCACTGTCGAGTTGTTCATCGGCATCGGCAACCATTGCTTCAAACACCTCCTTTGCTTTGGAATTATTACCCAGTTTGGCGTAACCAAGCCCACGGTAATAAGTCATTATTCCCGATGTCCTTTCCTGTTCTTCTTCCGTTGCTTTTTTATAAAAAGTATTGGCCTTGCCTTTGTTCCCAAGTGCATCATGTGCCAACCCGATATAGTAGTTCACCTGGATTTTCCGGTTCCCCAGACGGGCGCTCCCGGCTTCTTCCTCCGGAACCTGTGCTTCGAGAAAATGTTCCAGCGCTTTGTTGTAATTTTTTTCCGAATAGTATTTTTTGCCCAACATCAACTGTGCATCGATAATTACTTCCCTCACCCTCGATGCCCCTTCGCGATAAGCAAATTCCACTCCGTCGAGGTATTCAACAGCTTTGTCAGGTTGTCCGGCAAGGGTAAGTACCGCTATCTGGCGGATAAAAGCATCGTCCCGGTTTTTAACCACTTCATTTTTTCCATCGAAAAGTTTTAACCTGGTGTCGATTGAAGCATTGCTCATTTCATACAAGGCATCCAACTCAGAATAATAAATGGCTTCGTTACCGTTGAGTGATACCGCTTTTTCATAATAGGGAATTGCCTTTAATCCATCGCCGTAGTGCCGGTAATAACCCCAGCCCAGGTTTCTGTATGCAATGGCAAGACCGGGATTGGATTTTACTGCATTTTCCCAGCTTTCCACTGCCTTTTCAGGTTGTTTTTCAAACAAAATATTCCCGATGTAATAGTGTGCTTTTCCATCGTTGGCGTTGTAGTTTAATGCTGTTTTCAGTGCTTCAACGGTTTCTAAGCGGTGTGGAAAAACATAATCGGTGCTTTGTGCAGAAGCAGCTTTAAAATGTTTTTCCGCCCGGCCCTGGTTGCCTTTTTTGTCGTAAACAAACCCCAGGTAATAATCGATAAGCGGATTATTGTTCTGAAAGCGATGAAGCACCTCTTCGGCTTCGTCAAGTAATCCGTCATTGATATACCCAACCGCAAGTTCGAGGTAATTTTCATGGAAATCCCTCATTTCTTTGTTAAGTGACGCAAAAAGTTTTTCTGCTTTTTGGTGTTCGCCGGCGGCTTTTACCGCCAGGTAATATTCATTTCCTGCCCTGAAGTCGAGTGGGTCATCCTTCAGTACAGGCTGAAGTGTAGCAATTGCTCCGCTGAAATCCCCCAATTTCCTTTGAACAGATGCTTTCAGGGCAAGGGCGCGGTTATTTCGTGCATTGGTCGATAACGATTCATTGATTTGATGCAGGGCTTTTTCGAAATCGCCTCTTGCGGCAGAAATTTGTGCCAACTGAAAATAAGCCGGAGAATGATAAGCATAATCCCATGTGGCCCGGTAAAGTGTGTCGATGGCTTCATCGTAAAGCCCCAAAGCTTTAAGGGTTAATCCCTGCAAATACAGCGCTTCACAGGTTGACGGCCGGGTATAATCCCTGGTCAGCCTTTCAGTAGCCCGCGAAAAATAGCTTCTGGCCGTTGAATAATCGCCGTTTTTAAGGTAGTTGTTTCCAACAGCAGTGTTCGTACGCACGTCGCCCGGGTCGCGTTTCAGCGCTTCCATATACCAGTCCATCTGGTTATACCTCGGGGCATAAAACTGTTC
>CAZXHP010000293.1:0-1682 GCA_964639655.1 uncultured Mariniphaga sp. | reverse complement strand
CCTTCTGCTTTATAGTACGATTTTCCCGGAAAAACCGTAATACCTATGGTCCATCTCATACCGTGGCGCGGTTCATACTCTCCGACCCAGATCGTTTTACTGCCATCTTCGTTTTCAACGGTGGTATAATCTACTGGTAGAAAAGTGGATGCCCGGTGATGGTGCAATACGCACCATTCAATGCCTCCCGATACCCATGCACCCGTCATCCCGATGTTGGACGGCCTTACCACATTGTTTTTATAAATAAAATTATACCCGTTGGTTTTATCGGTGGCATAATAAAGTTTTCCTCCTATTTCAGGCGTTATGGCTACTTCAATGAATTCGTTTTCGAGAATGAGTGTTTGCCAGGCTTTGTCCACCCTCTCTCCGGTATATTGATCATTCAGTGCTAAGGGATAGTAGTGCCTCGAAGCCCCCTGGTAGGCCTCCCCTCTGAAAAAGATGGGGTTTTTATCGGGCTCTGAAACGGTATAAGTGGGAAGCACCCATTGTTTTTCGGTAAGCGAAACCTGTGCATCAGTGGTTTGTGTGCTGAAAACAGCGGCAGAAAAAATATAAATAAATAATACGAATGGGGACAAAAAGGACAAGTTGATCTTCATTTTATTTTGATTAAATGTTTTGCAATAATTGTTCATTATTCATTTGTTTTATATCCCAAAAGAGGGAGCCGGTTTCAGTGATTGTTACCCGGCAGCAATTTCCAGCATACGTTTTACCGCCGGAGTTGGTTTTGTGATACTATCAGCAGAGCCTATGGTTATTGTCGGTATCGCACCGTGATCCAGGTGGATCTGCATTCTCATTTCTTCTTCTTTATTCCGCCCTCCGAGGCGTGAATACCCAAAACTGCGGGACAATTTACCAAAAAGGCGTTCATTAAGGTCGCACCCTCCGGTACGTTCCAATCCTTCGGTTGCAGCATGAAAGCTGTCGAAAAGATGAACCTGGCCGAAAGACTGTGCCTGGGCGGTGATTTCATTTAGCCCTTCTCCGGCAATAACCAGCCCGTTTCCAAGTCCGCGAATATGCCGGATGAGTTCTATCATACCTTCGGCAGGGGTTTTCGATTCTACCAGGCAATTATGGATGTTCCAGATATTGAGTGTTACATCGATAAAAATTGATTCAAGCGATTCTTCCCGGGCCGCTTTCCGAATACTATCGCCCAGAATAGCCTGCCACATGCTTGACCCCGGGTGTATTTTTACCATTACCTTTTTATCCCGATGGTTCAGAAGCCCCAGATTGGATTCGGGAACTCCAAACGGGCGGTCGAAATTTCCTCCTTTATGCCAGCTCCAACCCTGAAGTTCTTTTTTGTCGAGCGAGCGGTACGAAAAATCCCGGACCTGTTTGTATGCCGGGTGATTTGGGTCGATATCGATTGAATTAAAATGCGGCATAACATGAAAGCCCATTTGTTTGCCTTTTTTGATAAATTCTTTTGCATTTTCACTGGCCACAAAATTCGGGTAATTTTCGTCGTAGGGGTCGGAACGCCATCTTGGAAAATGGATGATAACTCTTTCAGGAGGCACTTTTTTTGCCAGGGCATCGAGAATATCCGGTCTTCCGGGACACCATGAAATGGCCAGTTTTACATCGTGTATCCATGATTGGCGTTGCTGTTCTTCTTTTTCCAGGCTGAAGGCTTTCCAATACCATTGCCGGTA
>CAZXHP010000292.1:0-3832 GCA_964639655.1 uncultured Mariniphaga sp. | reverse complement strand
TATGTGGAAATTGAAGGGGCTGAAAATTTGGCTTCAAACAATGTCACTCAGGTAGCTTATTTCAATTATTTCGAAGAAGAAACCAGCAGTTTTAGCAGCTCCGACACCATTTTGAACCAGGTTTGGGAGTTGTGCAAATATTCGCAAAAAGCCACGTCGTTTGCCGGGATTTATGTGGATGGCGACCGCGAGCGGATTCCATACGAGGCTGATGCTTACCTGAATCAGCTGAGCCATTACTCAGTGGATAACGAATATGCCATCGCCCGTCGCACCATTGAATATTTTATGGAAAAACCCACCTGGCCAACCGAGTGGCAGCTCCATGTAGCCCTCATGTTTTACCAGGATTACATGTACACCGGAAATACGGAACTTATTGAAAAATATTACGAACCGTTGAAACACAAAACCCTGATGGAACTGGAGTACGACGACGGGCTGATAAGCACCCATTCCCCAAAACTGACCGGTGAATTTATGGCCAAATTAGGTTTTGCCGACACTACCCAGCGCATCCGCGATATTGTGGACTGGCCGCAAAAAGGCGGGTTCGGCGGCGTAATTGGCGAAGACGACGGTTTTGTGTTCAGGCCGGTGAATGCGGTGATTAACGCATTGTATTTCCAAAACATGAAAATTATGGCCCAATTTGCCCGGTTGCTGGGGAAAACCGATGATATGCTCGACTTCAGTTTCCGTGCAGCCAGGGTAAAGAAATCGTTTAACGAAAAGTTGTATAATCCCGAAAAGGGCCACTACACCGATGGCATAGGAACCGACCATGGCTCGGTGCATGCCAGCATGTTTCCGCTGGCTTTCGGAATGGTGCCCGACGAGTACATACAGCATGTGGTTAGTCACATCAAATCGCGCGGAATGGCCTGCAGCGTTTATGGTGCGCAGTATTTAATGGAAGCCGTTTACAATGCCGGCGCGGCGGATTACGGTTTGGAACTGATGACCGCCACCCACGACCGCAGCTGGTACAACATGATTAAAGCGGGTTCAACCATTACCATGGAAGCGTGGGATATGAAATACAAACCCAACTCCGACTGGAACCATGCTTGGGGAGCGGTTCCGGCCAACATCATTCCGCGCTATTTGTGGGGAATTCAGCCCAAAACGTCGGGTTTTGGTGTGGTGCAGATTCAACCGCAAATGAGTAGTTTAAAAAACAGTTCGATTAAAATTCCAACTCTCCGGGGCGAAATTAAAGGTGAATACCGGCGGGTGAATAACCGGCTAACAAAGTACAGCATTGAACTGCCCGCAAACATGACCGGGGAATTCAAAATGGATTGGTCTTCGCAGGATGTGGTAACCCTGAACGGGGAGCCAGTTAACCTGATGTTTGATTCCGTGCGGTTGCAACCGGGAAAAAATGAGATTGAAATTCGCATCAATTCATTTTAAATCCGGGAAAAAATGGATGATTATGATTAGCGTGTCATTTCCTTTGGAATGAATGCTGCTTTATTATCTTTACGGGCAGAATGTTCGATATTATTTAAACTGTAAAACGCTATAGCATGAGTGGACTGAAAAAACTGATACTCTACGTCAAATCCCTTGGCCCTGGTTTTATTATTGCCTCGGTAGTTTTGGGGCCGGGCAGCATTACGGTGTCTTCGCGGATTGGCTCCGAACACGGTTATGCTTTTTTATGGGTGATTTTGCTTGCGGCCATTTCCATGGTTATCTATACATCTATGGGCGCCCGGTTTGGCGCTTCCAACGACGATTCAATACTGGGTTCGATTGCCGGAAATTACGGCAGGTGGTTTTCAGCGGTAATTGGCATTTCGGCCTTTTTGGCGGCTTCCAGTTTTCAGTTTGGAAACAATCTTGGAGTGGGCATTGCCATGGAGGGCATAACCGGGATAAATGAAAGAATTTGGCCACTGATATTTACACCCACAGCCATCGTACTGCTGTTTTGGGCAAAAAACCTGTATAAATTGCTGGAAAAGCTGATGATGGTTCTGGTGATGGTTATGATAGTAGCCTTCTTTTTTAACCTGCTGCTTACAAAACCAGATGTGGGTGATATTGCCGAAGGGTTTGTACCCCGTTCGTTTTCGTTCGAGTCGCTCGATATTATTGCTGCTTTGGTAGGAACAACGTTTGTTTTGCATGGCGCTTTGTACCAGTCGTACCTTGCACAAAACAAAGGCTGGAAGGTTACCGATATGAAAAGGGGACTGCGCGACTCCTATACCGGGATTTTTATGCTGGCGTTAATTTCAATACTGATCATTATTACATCTGCCTCGGCATTGTATCCTGCCGGAATTACTGTTAATTCAGCCGCCGACATGGCTTTGCAGCTTGAGTCACTTTTTGGGAGTTATGCTAAAATTATTTTCAGTATTGGTTTGTGTGCAGCGGCATTTTCATCGCTTATGGTGAACGCAGTAATGGGTGGCGGTTTATTGTCGGATGGCCTTGGTCTGGGACGTTCCATGAACGAACGGATGCCGAAAATATTCACCACAGTTGCTCTGCTTCTGGGAATGCTCATTGCCGTTTTTTTTCGGGGGAATATTATATACACGCTGATTTTAGCTCAGGCATCTTCCATTTTTGCGGTTCCGTTAATTGCCCTCGGAATGTTCTTAATTCTGAATAACAAAAAAGTGATGGGAAAATTAAAAAACAACCTGTGGCAAAATTTTCTGGCCGTTTTCGGTTTTATTTTAATTAGTCTGATGGTTTACTTTATGTACAGCAAAGTCATTTCCTATTTACAATCACTCTAAAATACAGTGTTGAAATGAAGTTTAATTATCCTGAAAAGATACCGGATGAAGGGGGACTGGAGGAACTTTTGTCCCGTCCTTCACGAGAAACAGTGGAATTGGTTAAAAACCTGGATGGCGATATTATTTTTCTTGGAATTGCCGGGAAAATAGGTCCTTCGCTGGCGCACATGGCAAAAAGAGCTTGTGAGGAAGCCGGTGTAAAAAAACAGATTACCGGGGTTTCCCGTTTCAGTAATTCAGCTGAAAAAGCACAAATTGAACAACGGGGCATTGAAACCATTCAGGGTGATTTACTGGACAGGGATTTTCTGGAAAGTTTGCCTAATGTGAAAAATGTATTTTTTCTGGCCGGAATGAAGTTTGGTTCCGAAGAAAATCTTTCGTTGACCTGGGCGATGAATTCCTATTTGCCTGCTCTGGTTGCCGAATATTTTAAAGATTCACGGATTGTCGCTTATTCCACCGGTTGCGTTTATCCGCTGGTTCCTGTCGATTCGGGTGGTTCAAAAGAAGCTGACAAGCCGGAGCCGGTTGGTGAATATGCACAGTCGTGCCTGGGCCGCGAACGGATGTTCGAATTCGGAAGCCAAAAATACAGAACTCCTGTGGCGCTCATCCGGCTGAATTACGCTGTGGAACCGCGGTACGGCGTGCTGGTGGATATTGCCACCAAAGTGAAAAACAATCAGCCGGTGGATTTAACCATGGGCTACTTTAATATCATCTGGCAGGGCGATGCCAACAACATGGTGCTGCGCGCGATAAAATACGCTGCCAGCCCCGCTTCAATTCTGAACATTACCGGTGAGGAAACCTTGTGTGTGCGTGATGTAGCGCTCGAATTTGGAAAGCTGTTCAATAAAGAAGTTCGGTTTACGGGCAATGAGGCTGAAACAGCACTGTTGAGCAATGCTGAACAGGCCTTCAGCTTATATGGAAAACCACAGGTTTCGGTAGAACAAATCATTGAATGGACTGCCCGCTGGATGGAGGAAGATAAAAAGTTGTTGGGAAAACCCACGCATTTTGAGGTGCGGGACGGGAAGTATTAGGAGTGAGATTGA
>CAZXHP010000291.1:0-3860 GCA_964639655.1 uncultured Mariniphaga sp. | reverse complement strand
ACCATTAGTAACGATCCTGCTCAATTGGCTCAAATGAATGCCAATACGACCATGTGGTCGCCCTATATGGCCAGGTATGTATTTTCTGACTGGGCGGTTGAAGATGGTTCTTTCCTTCGCTTAAATACGCTAACGTTGGGTTATACTGTACCCGGAGACGTTTTAAACCGTATAAAACTCCAGAACCTGCGGTTTTATGTGAGCGGATACAATGTGCATACATGGACCAAATACACCGGATTTGATCCGGAAGTTTCAACACGCCGGAGAACTCCACTCACACCGGGTGTTGATTATTCTGCATATCCCAAAAGCCGTTCATTTGTTTTTGGTATGAATTTAAGTTTCTAATACATAAAAAAGAAAAATATGAAAAAGCTAATTTATAATCTGATAATACTATTTTCACTGACAGTAGTGATGAGCTCCTGTGAGGATGTATTGGAAGCACCTACCAAATCCTCACTCGATGAATCTGTTATATTTTCAAATCCAAGTCTGGCAGAAGGTGCTGTTGCAGGCATAATTCACTCTTTTGCAGAAACAAATTCTTACAGGGGCAGGTACATTCTGTTTTATGGAATGAATACCGATTGTGAGGTGCGTAACGGATTAAGAGATGTTACCCACGAAGGTTCAAGGCTGGTTAACTATAATACAAATGTAAACAATAGCCAAATGAACTCTGCCAACAATGCCTGGGCAATGTTTTACCAGGGAATTGAACGTGCCAACATCGCCATTCGCGGATTACGAAATCATGGTGATGTGGAAAACAATCCGCAATTGGCCCAGTTGTTAGGCGAAGTGCTTACACTCAGGGCAGTTGTTTACAATGACCTGATAAAAGGGTGGGGCGATGTGCCCGCCCGTTTTGAACCGGTAAATGCGGAAACAGTTTATTTGCCAAGGTCTGATCGTGATGTAATTTATAAACAATTGCTGGCCGATCTTGAAGAAGCCGCAGAACTGGTAGCATGGCCAAATGAAACACCAATGACCAGAACAACAGAAAGGATAAACAAAGCTTTTGTAAAAGGATTGAGAGCGCGAATTGCACTGGCTGCCGGTGGATACGGACAACGAATGGACGGTACTGTTCGCAGAAGCAACGATCCTGAACTGGCTCCGGCCCTGATGTATGCCATAGCAAAGCAGGAGTGTCTTGATGTGATAAACAGCGGCACCTGCAGACTTGAAACGTTCGAGGGAGTTTTCAGATCGCTGCACAATGAGCAGTTTGTTGCCGGGCGTGAAATTCTGTGGGAAATTCCCTTCAGTGAGGGCCGGGGCCGTGTGATTTTCGACCTGGGCGTCAGACATACCACAGTTGACCAATATACCGGACAAAACAGAGGTGGAAACAACGGGCCGAATCCCATTATGTTTTATGAATACGATGTGGAAGACACCCGTCGCGATGTGACCTGTGTTCCCTACGAATGGACCGACGGAATACAGGTGCCCACCAATAACGGCAGATGGATGTTTGGAAAGTACCGTTACGAATGGCTGCCCCGCAGGGTTACGTCAACCAACGACGACGGTTTAAACTGGCTCTATATGCGCTATTCCGATGTTTTGCTGATGGCTGCCGAAGCCATTAATGAGCTTGACGGCCCGGGTACCGCTGCTCCTTATTTGAGGCAGGTGCGCGAACGCGCGTTTCCTGACAGTCCGGCAAAAGTGGATGTATTTATGGCACAGGCTACTGCAAGTAAAGAATCTTTCTTCCATGCCATTGTGGATGAAAGAGCACTCGAATTTACGGGCGAAATGTTGAGAAAGGGTGATTTAATTCGCTGGAACTTGCTGAGTACAAAGCTTAATGAAGCAAAAGTAAAATTGCAGCAACTTGAAAACCGTGAAGGAAAATACGCCGACCTGCCGGAAAGAATTTATTACCAGACCGGAAGTGACGGTGAAACAGTGGAAATTTACGGTTTAAATTATGGCGATACCGACGAAACCGGAGCCTCTTTGGGTTACGAATCCAATAAAACCTGGGTGATTACTTCATCCAGTGAAACAACCACATTCTGGGATGCGCTTTTCCTGCGCGATCCAAATCAGCAGCAATACTGGCCCATCTGGCAGGTATTTATCGACACCAGTAATGGTATGTTGAACAACGATGGTTTTAATTTTTAATCTGAAACCACTAAAATTTAAACAATGAATAAAATAATAAAAAGATTCATATACATAATGAGCTTCACAGCAGCAATTATTGCCGCAGGATGTTCAGATGACATTGATCGTGAAATTACAAGCCTTGAAGTGAGCCGGCTTTTTTCTCCGGTTGATTTGGAAGCGCGGATTGTGAACCAGACTTCGGTGCGTCTTGTGTGGAAAGAAGTTGATAAAGCGGAAAGTTATAACATTGAAGTTTTTGCAAACGGAGAAGAAGATTATAGCGGAACTCCCATTCGAACTGTCACAGGAGTTTTATACGATCAACTGCCTGTAATCATCTCCGGATTTGCAGGCGAAACAGCTTATTCTGTTCGTGTTCAGGCTGTTGGTGATGGAATTGATGATTCCAAATGGACCAGCGCTGTTTTTATTACCGATACCGAACAGATTCTTTTTCCGGTTGATCCGGAGGAAATAACGCCATTCACCGTAACAATCAGATGGCCTGCAGGTGAAGTGGCAACTTCTATTGTACTGATGCCTGGCAATATCACCCATACGGTTACCGCCGCTGAAATTGCTGACGGTGTTGCCGAAATTACCGGGTTGTCCGGCGAAACGGAATATACGGCCAGATTAATGAGCGGAGAAAGCACACGGGGAACTGTTACTTTTTCAACTCTGGTTGACATTGGTGATGCTATTCTGGTAACTGTGGAAGATGATCTGGTTTCACTGATTGAAAGCGCCAGCGAAGGTGACGTATTTGCCCTTATGCCCGGCGAATATGTGGTTGACGGAAATATTGCCATTCATACAACCATTGGAATCATCGGTGTTCGTCCGCACGAAAAACCCGTTATCATAGGAGCCAATCTTCGGATGAACGGCGGTGCAGGTCTGAGGTTAAAAGATTTGAAAATGGACGGTACTACAGCGCCTGATGGAAACCAAACCATTGTTTACGATGAAGTACTGGATGCCGGTTTAACCTATGGAGATGTTGAAATTGAAGATTGTTTCATTCACAATTATGTGAAAGGGGTATTTTACGCCAGCAATGCGGTGTTGATTGAATCGGTTACCATAAAAGGAACCATTTACGGCGACGTGGAATGTAGCGGAGGTGATTTTATTGACTTCCGTAGCGGTATGACAAAAAAATTCGATTTTATCAACAACACCGTTTACAATTCAGCCTGGAACCGCGATCTGTTCCGAATGGACAACGCATCAAGCTTTTCGGGTGATAACCATGCGGTAATAACCATCGAAAATAATACTTTCTACAATATCATTTATACCGAGGGAACAACCCGGCGTGTATTATATATAAGACTGGCATCGCACGAGATTACCGTTAGAAACAATATTTTTGCTGAAACGCTTGCCAATTATTCCAACCAGTCGGCAACAACAGTGGTCGGATGGTCGGGCAATAATTATCACAATGCGCCAAAATTGTATGACTCCGGCGAAAGGGTTTATGACGAAGGTTCATATACTACTTTAAATCCCGGTTTTGTTGACCCGGCAAACGGGAATTTTAAAGTGAAAAATGAGGATTTGATTTTCTATAGAATTGGAGACCCAAGATGGCTGGATTAACAAGGGTAGTTGTTTAAATATTAAACTGTTTTTAGATTAGCTCCGGGAACCTGGTTAAAACCTTCCCGGAGCTTTAATTCAAAACGGAAAAAAGAAATTGATGCTTAATTTTTAGA
>CAZXHP010000290.1:2797-3860 GCA_964639655.1 uncultured Mariniphaga sp. | reverse complement strand
TTAGGTTATTTTGAAGCACAAAACTTGAAATCGGATTTCTTTTTATGAAACGCATCGGATTATTGTCGGATACGCATGGATTTTTACACGAACGACTTTTCCCCTTTTTTGAAAAGGTGGATGAAATCTGGCATGCAGGCGATTTTGGTTCGGTTGACGTAGCAGACCAACTTGCTGCATTTAAACCGCTGAAGGGTGTTTACGGCAACATCGACGGGCAGGACGTTCGTGTTGTTTATCCGCAACATCAACGCTTTGCGTGCGAAGACGTGGATGTTTGGATGACGCATATCGGAGGTTATCCCGGAAGGTATGAACAGTATGTAAAACCGGAGATTTTCAATAATCCGCCCAAATTGTTCATCAGCGGGCATTCGCACATCCTGAAAGTGATTTACGATAAAAAACTCGATTTTTTGCATATAAATCCCGGAGCCGCCGGATACAAAGGCTTTCAAAAAAAATGCACAGCTGTAAGGTTTGTAATCGACGGCAAAAACATTCGGGATTTAGAAGTTTGGGAGATAGACCGGGGTGAAGTTTTTTCTGATTCCTTCCGCATGAACATCCGGTGATCTTAGAATTGATTTTTACCATTTACTTTAATATCCAGCGATTTAGTGATTTTCCCGATATTTTCGGGGTCGATAATTCCCTGGATGCTAATCAGTGCATTGTCGTCGCCGCCAACCACCAGAATCAGGTCCGAAAACTTTCCGTTGCCGCCATCTTTGGCCAGAAACCGCACCACTTCATTTTTTTCGGTAACTTCCATCAATACCTCGTAGTCATTGTTTTTGAAAAAACCGTCCTGTTCCAGTTCTTTATAAAAGTCAAGTTTTCCGGTCAATTCCTTGTTATCAACCGAAAGAATGCGGATGCCGTTCAGTTTCGAAAGTACATCGCCGGTGGCATCGTCGCCGGTTTCAATTTGGCTGGCAAACCCCAGCAGTTTTCCTGAAATATTTACCGTGGTAAATCCTTCCTTGTTGGCATACTTTTCAAATAGTTTGTCAACGGGTGTTTTTTGTGCAAGCACTGCCATCGGCAATACAACTGCAAG
>CAZXHP010000290.1:0-2697 GCA_964639655.1 uncultured Mariniphaga sp. | reverse complement strand
TTTCAATCCATTCCAGGTATTCATTCACAGGTCTCACTCCTTTTTGCAATGGCTCAGCGGCTGTTTGCAGTTTATCGAAATTAGACAGGGCGGCAAGACCTTTATTGTATTTTGAAGAAACAAAACCGAGCGTTTGTTCTGCATAGGCATAGGCTATTTCAGGATTGTCGAATGTGTCTTTGAATTGTTCTTCACTTTGCTGGAAAAAGAGCAATCCGCCGATTACTATAATTATGGATGCTGCAATTCCGCTAACCATTTGCCACAACCAACGGCTTTTCGGTTTTTCCTTTGGTTCATTTTTCAGGATGAAATCCATTATTTCATCTTCCAGGTTTTCATCCCTTCCGTTTTCAGCAAGTTCTGAGATTCCGCCGAAAAATCCCTTATATTTTTTTAAATCATTTGCCACGTTGCCCGACTGAAAGTAGTTTTCCAGCAGCCGTTCTTCGGCCAGCGAACTTTCGCCTTCAAAATAGCGTTGCAGCAATTGTTTTACTTCTTTCGTTTCCATCTGAATTCAATTTTAAAAATTCATCGCGCACTTTTTTTCTTGCCCTCGACAGGTTTACTCTAATGGCATTGACCTGTAATCCGGTACGTTCGGCAATTTCCTCGTACTCCAGTTGTTCGATATCGCGCAGGTGCATTACTTTTTGCTGCAGGTCAGGCAATTGTTCAATCAATGTTTTTACCTGGCCTGCAGCTTCGCTTAACTCAATTTGTGAATGAACATCAATGATTTCCTGCTTCATTTTGCGGTCGGTTTGAGCATCGATGGGCACCATCTTGTTTGCCCGTAAAACATCGAGGCAGCGGTTTCTCACCATCCGCATGGCAAAAGCTTCCATGTTTTCAACCCGGTCCAGTTCTTCCTTTTTCTGCCAGAGTTTCAGAAACACATCCTGAATCACATCGCGGGCTTCCTCTTCGTTTTTCAGGAAGTGAACTGCAAACTTCAGCAACTTTTGACTCGCCGGCAAAACTTTCGTTTTAAATTCGCTTTCACTCATTTTTGCTGTTTTCCACTGCTTTTTTCAGTTTGTCAAAGGTAAGACGCAGGCCTGATACAATCATTACATCGACTTCAAAAAAAAATCCGACCGATATTTTTTTGTTTAGACAGGTAAGTCATTTAAACCTGCTAATTTTGTTCCTGTAAGTAGCAATGGTTCATTTGAGGTAGTGCAAATTTTTTTACGCGTATTAAACCAGCTTTAAATTTTTTCAGTTTTGTAATAATTTAACAGAAAAATCGTATAAAATCCTTCATTTTTGCCATCGTGAACCGTATTTTTTTTAAAAATTGTTATCATAAAAATTACAGAGTAGTTGGCTTTAAATTTTAATAAAATCGATAATGGAAAATTCGTTAAGTGATGCACTATCAATTCTTTTAACCGGAATGATAACGGTTTTAATTATATTGGGATTGGTTGTTGTTGTAGGAAATTTACTCATCAGAATTACAAATAAGTACTTTCGGTTACCACAAAACGGAGGTAAAAACGGAACAATTCCCGGTTCCATTCCTGCCGGTACAATGGCTGCAATTATAGCCGCTGTGGAAACAGTGACCGGCGGAAAAGGGAAAATCATAAAAATTGAAAAAGAATAACAGAAAAAAATCAAAATTATTATGGCAAAAGAAATCAGATTCAGCTTAGTTTACCGCGATATGTGGCAAAGTGCCGGAAAGTATGTGCCGCGAGCCGATCAGTTGGTTCGCATAGCACCCGAAATTATCGACATGGGCTGTTTTGCCCGAGTGGAGACCAATGGCGGCGGATTTGAACAGATCAACCTGCTGTTTGGTGAAAACCCCAATAAAAGTGTACGCGAGTGGACAGCACCTTTTAACGAAGCGGGAATAGAAACCCACATGCTCGACCGCTCGCTTAACGGGTTGCGTATGAGCCCTGTACCGGCTGACGTCAGAAAACTTTTTTACAAAGTGAAAAAGGCACAGGGAACCGATATTGCACGGAGTTTTTGCGGATTGAACGACCCCCGGAATATTTCAGCATCGATAAAATACGCCAAAGATGCCGGTATGATTTCGCAGGCCGCCCTGAGTTTAACCTATTCGCCTGTGCATACCGTTGAATATTACTGCGATCTTGCCGACGAACTGATTGCAGCCGGCGCCGACGAAATCTGTCTGAAAGATATGGCAGGAATTGGACGTCCTGCCTGGCTGGGAAAAATTGTGAAGTATATAAAAGAAAAACATCCGAATACGTTGGTGCAGTACCACGGGCAAACCGGACCGGGGTTTACACCGGCTTCCATTCTGGAGGTCGCCCGCGCAGGTTGTGAAATCATCGATGTGGGCATGGAACCCCTTGCCTGGGGAACAGGACACGCTGATGTGCTGATGGTAAAAGAGATGCTGAAGGATGCCGGTTTCAGTGTTCCCGATGTGAATATGAAAGCATATATGAATGCACGGGCGCTGACCCAGGAATTTATGGATGATTTCCTCGGTTATTACATTCCCGAACGAAACCGTCAGTTAAACTCATTGCTTATTGCCCCGGGACTTCCGGGCGGAATGATGGGATCGCTGATGAACGACCTCAGAGACAACAAGAAAAGCCTCAACAAGTGGTACAAAAAACACGGCAAACCTGAAATTTCGCAGGATGAGCTAATGATTAAACTCTTTGACGAAGTGGCTTACGTGTGGCCCAAAGT
>CAZXHP010000289.1:1176-3874 GCA_964639655.1 uncultured Mariniphaga sp. | reverse complement strand
CTGACTTTCAGCGTCGAGTGCGGAAAATCCATTTTGCACCAGGTTTATAAACTGAAAAACAATCGGGATGTCGGACAGCGGCTTATCCACGGTTTTGTTCTTTGAAGACTTTTCCCATAATATTGTACAAACCGAGCCTCATTTTCTGATTTTGCAGCTTGTCCAACTCAGCATAACATTTATCCACGTATTCCTGCAGGGAATTTTCTGTCAGCTTTTCAACGCCAAACTTTTCAATATTTTCCCTGAAAAGTACCAGGTTGTTTTCATCCAGCATACGGGGAATTTCGTGACCCGTTCCATTCATTTGCTGCTGCAATACGGAAATCAAATAGGGAAAATCGAACAGCCCGGAGTCACCATTTTCTTCACGAAATTCATTTAAATCGTCACGAATCTGGTACGCAATTCCAAAATATTCGGAAAACTTACTGAGAAATTTTCTTTCAGCATCCGGAACTTCTCCGGCAATGGCTCCGGCAAGCAGTGCCACTTTTACCGCTTCGCCTGTTTTTAACCTGAAAATATGAAGCAAATCTTCGGGCAATTTTTCAGTTATTTGTTTTTGAAGCAGAATATCGGCGCCCTGACCTTCGGTAAGTTTCACGTGTGACCGGGAAACAACGTCCAAAATCTCCTTTAAAACAGCAGGTTTAAAACCGGTTTGTGCCAGCAACCGATAACCTTTTCCAATCAGGTAATCACCCACGTTAATGGCGGTCGGGATTCCGTGTGTCCGGTGCAAAACCGGTTGTTCGTAACGGGTTTCCTCATCATCTTCAATGTCGTCATGAATAAGCGAAGCTTTATGAAAACATTCAATAATCACTGCCAGTTGTTGCTGAATTTTTTCAGAAATTTCACCAGAATAGGCTTGATATGCCAATACAGCCAGCAACGGACGGATTCGTTGCCCGCCCAACCCCATCATTTTAAGCGCAAGCTTTTCGGTTTCATTTTCAGAAGAAAAAAAAGAATTCAAAACAGGTGATTGAAAATAATCGGCCACCTGATTTTTTAACAGCGAAACGGAAAGTGGAGCAGATTCATTTGTACCGTCATACTTTTCCATTTCCTCGAAAAGCCAGTTGTAATCCAGTGTTGTGTTGGAGCAGCCATCACCAAGCAGTGGAATACCAATAGCCGGAACGGCAGCACGCGTTACCGGTTCAAACGAACGCTGCAAAACCGACATACAACTTACGCCGATAACTGCATCGATGGCGCCTTCTTCAACCAAACCGATAGCAACCGTGGTTCCTTCCGCCACAAGTGTGGTATAACCCAGTTTTTCGGCTTTATTCAGAATGGAATTAATGCGGCAACCCTGGCAACCGGAACAAATCAGGCCCAGCTCATCGAAAAATCCCTGACACTGGCTGTCGTTTCGCAGACACTGGGGCAACAAAAGCAGTCGCCGGTGAAACGGAGTAGCCATTACGGTTTCGCGCCAGATTTCATTTCCAAGCAGTACAATCGTAAAATCGAGCAGTTCGGCATTCAACCCGGATTTTTTTATAATGTCCTCTGCACTTTTCTCCAGAACCTGTAACGTAGAAGGAGGAACAATCCGGTTTTCGGAAACGTACAACCGGACCCTGTTCCGCAAATCATTCCTGATTTCGGTTTGCGGGGGTACTTTTAATATACGGTTAACTTCAATCATATTCAAATTCTAACCGTAGGCGCCTAATCCAAAAAAAGCTTTTTTCTTGGCAAAGCGGTAAATCCAGCCTTTTTCCGGCACCGGTACACCTGAACCGTGACTGGAAACTGCCGGCATTTTTCGTAACCGTTCTGCTTCATTTCCCCTTCCCGAAGTATCAATTGCACTGTGTCTTTCAGCTACTTCAACCAGCCAGTTCGGATCTTCCATTATTACACAACCCGATGTTTTTTGGGGAATTTCCTGTTTCAATTCTTTCAGAAAGGCTGAATTCCGATACAGTGCTGCCAGCGGTTTTTCTCCGGTTTTATCCGTTGCAAACTGAATTACCGGACACGGTTCAATAAATCCTGCCGCATTAATGTGGTGGCTCAGCCCGGATGCCGCAGGGCAAAGACCGTTTCCGTTTTCATCCCAGTAAGCATCAATTATTGCCATGTCATATTCTGAACGGGCATCTACCATAAACTGCCGTAATTTCTGAATTTCTTCTTTGCTGAGTGCCAGCTCCACCGATGGGTTTTCGCCCACCGGACGATAAATGTAGTACCAAAGATACGCAACGTTCTTCTGAATTAGTCCATTTATAAACTCCGGCGAAAGCGCCAGTTCCAGGTTCGACTTGCAAACGCTCATGGCAACGCCGGTAAAAAGTCCTGCCGCGGTGGCATTTTCAATGGCTTCCCAGGCGCGACGGTACACATTTTTTCCGCCCCGGCGCACATCGGCCACCTGCTCATCGCCTTCAAAACTAATAAGCGGCGTTACATTGGCCACCTTACGCAAATCTTCTGCCACCGACGAAGTAAGCAAAGTACCGTTGGTAAACAACTGAAAATAGCAGTCGGAATGTTTTCGGAAAACCTCGAAAAGCGGTTTATATAAAAGTGGTTCGCCGCCCAGAATGCCAAAAAAGTAAGACCCTTTGGCTTTGGTTTCTATAACAATACGGTCCAAATGCTCTGGTTCAAGGCGATGGTTTTCCGTTTTGCCGGTAACCCAACAGCCCTGGCAATTCAAATTGCAGTCGTC
>CAZXHP010000289.1:0-1076 GCA_964639655.1 uncultured Mariniphaga sp. | reverse complement strand
TCCCTGCCTGAAAATATTCCGGCGGTTCTGGTTGCGTGCGTTTAGCGTCATCAGCAGGCTTCCGGTGTCAACCGTCATCTTTTTATTTCCCGGTTCATCGCCTGCCAAAACGGTATTTTCGGCCAGCCGCGGAAACATAATGGCCGAAGTTGGACAAGTTCGGCCACACGCGGGGCATTTGTCTTTACAGGCCAACGGATTGATTACTTTCAGACTTTTCCTGTCGAATGAATAAACGCCAAAAAGACAAAACCGCGCGCATTTTCCGCAAAGTGTGCATAACGATTCATCAATTACCGGAAACCACGCCGGCACATCAAGTCCGCTGATTTGTTCCTGGTAAAATGCTTCTCCTTCAGGAATCCGATATTCGTTCCTGAGCTTCAGAAAAATTTCTTCAGCAGACAATTCTTTAAAATTCAATACTTCGTATTCCCCAAAGCCAATTCCTCCCTGTTTCAGCATATTTTTCACCGCGCGCGGATAACAGGCTATCACAATTTTTTTCTGAAACTCAGAATCAATGGCTTTTAAAACATCGGACTCGTTCACCGAAAACGCACATAAATCGCGCAGTTCATAAACATGAGCGTCGAAGTTTTTCAACCCTTCGGCTATTTCATCCAGCTTTTGTGCCGAAATTACGTTTGCACCGCACCGGCAAAAAATTATACCTGACCTTTGGCTCATAAAAAATTTCGAAATTGAAACACTAAAGAAAACAAAATTTAGCCGAAAGATAAAATGCAGACTCAACGTTTACACATCTTTAACAGGTATCTAACTATTTGAATAGTTCGATTTTTTAGAATTCCAAAGAATCCGGTTTAACCCTTCCAACTTGTATAAATTCTGCTTCCTTTTTCCTCCTGATTCTCAATTCGCAGATGCACATCGATTTCCTGCTGCATTTCCTCCACGTGGGAAATAACGCCTACAATGCGGTTTTCTTTTCGCAAAGATTTTAATGTATCGAACACAACGTTCAGCGACTCTTTGTCGAGCGATCCAAATCCCTCATCCAAAAAGAAAAAGTTTTGATTTGATTCGGTAATTTTTTGAATGTTATCGGCCAG
>CAZXHP010000288.1:0-3888 GCA_964639655.1 uncultured Mariniphaga sp. | reverse complement strand
TTCTTTAGTTATGACATAGGGAAACTTTTCCACGTAGGATTCATCTTTCATTTTTGGATTAAAATTGCCAAAAATGGCCGGTCCCTGATAATTCTCCGGATGGTTGGAATCGTCGATTTTAAGGTTTTCGATGGTAATCCGTTCCGGCATATAACAGGTGTAACCAAAATCATGCTGCCCTGAATTGGAGCCTCCAATTAGATTTGCACTAACCGATCTTCCGCCGGCAGGCGTAAAAACACAGTTGCGGATGATAAATTCTCCCTCCCATGTGCTGCCGTAATCGGAGCGTAAATTAATCAGCGTTCTTCCGCGAATCGTTGAATTCTCCACGGTGAAGGTTCCGGTGCCGATGGCATTAATCCCCATGTGTCCCAGGGTTGAGTTCCGAATGGCGGCATTGGCAACCCCCATATGTGCATCGAACCGGGAAAAGGTGCAATTGTCGTAAACCAGGTTTTTACAGTAATTTGAGCCCATAATTCCCCAGTATGTACGGTCGTCAATGTCGTTGGTCTGCCGGCAGTTCACAAACGACACGTTCAGCGCCCGGTTTGCAGAGATGTCGTAAGAGCCCATGGAAACCGGCACTCCGGCCGAACCAATGGTCCGATAGGTTTTGTGCCCGGTAAGAACGGCGTTTTGTACAGTCACATTAGCGCAATTGCTTACATTGATAAAGCCTCCGTAAGGCGCACCATGGTCACCTTCACCTGTAACGCGGTGCTCAAGCCCATCTATCAGCACATTGGAACGCCTGATGGCAATACCCCGGCTGTAATAGGTATATTTCGATTCTGCCCGGTTGGCAATTGTGGTGAAAAGTCCTCCGGTAATGGTCAGCGTTGTTTCGTCAATGGGAAGCGCGGTAATATCGGTTATTTGGTCAAAATCCCAAACAATGGGGGCGTTCATATCCACATTGCCGTTTTTATCAACAATAAAAATATCAGTCTGCGGCGATCCGTCGTTCTGGTTCGGCCCAAAACGGATATAACGTCTTACATTGGAATCGGTTACCGTGATAAGACAGGTTCCGGGAAAGGAAACATCAACTGTTTTCTGATTTCTCCTAAGGGAAGCAATCCCTTCCGGGTTGAACGGTTTCAGCACGGAACTTACCATAAAAACATGGGCATTCCGATTTTCAACATCGGTATCGTCGATGATAAACGCAGCGGTGCCGAAGTCGGTATCGGTTTGGATAACTGCCGTGCGGTCTTTCCCGCCAATGTAGTAAGTTGCTCCTTTATCTGCTTTTACAGGAATGCCGTGTTGATTGGCAAACGCGTGGGCAGCTGCAATAGCATCGATGTCGTCGGTCTTACCGTCGCCCTTTGCGCCAAAATCGCTGTAACGAACAACTCCGTTTTTTTTCAGTTCCCGAACTTCCTTTTTGGATACATTTATCACTAATTCTCCATTTTCACCCGAACTTACCTGTGTTTTGTTCTTATTCGAAGTAATCACAACTTTTTCAGGGAGTTTTTTGGTTTGCCCGTTTGTCAAACTAAAAACGCCAAAACATAAAAAGAAAAATAAAAGAATTCGTTTCATCACAATAATAATTTTACACGAACCAATTTCTGAAAAAATCAGATTGTCCGCTATAAGGTTCAGGCGTAAAGATTATCATAAACTTGCAATTTTCACGCATAATAGCAAAAAATAAAATCCAATTTTGTGACATAATGAAGAAAAAATTGTGGTTTTGTTACCTAACATTATTCAATTTAAGCAACTACCTTTAGAAAAATTTAAAAACTAACAATCCATGCAGGTTTCAGTAAACAGGAAGAGTATAAAATTTCTTCCGGATTCATCGAGGGTAATTGCCCGGTTTCTTTATACCGGTGACGACAGAGCGTTAAATACAATACGCTCGGTGTTGAATATGTCTGAACAATCGGCATCACAGACCTTAAGTCCTGTTCTGAGAGATTTTTCCCTGCGGCACCGAAATATTTCCAAAATTTTCGAAAAACATTTCAATAAAATCTCCCATCTGTTAAAGCAGTTGAATTTTGATTCTGCTTCCCTTGATATTTCCCAAAAGTCACTTATCGGGTCCTACTTCACCATGGAGTATTCCATAGAATCGGCAGCCTTTTTTAATCCGTCAATCATTGAGCACCCTGATCAGTCGGAAACAGGACCGGGAGAAAAAAGGGTAATTCTCAGTTTCAGGGCAACCGGAGAAGGACATATTTCATCCATCGTTTTCCGCACCGGCGTGCTGGATAAAAACAACAACCTTTCTGTTGAACCGGTTGGCAATATGCTGGAAGAGGCTCAGCATATACGAAAGCATGTTTACGATAAAACATCGTTTAAAATTAAGCTCGATGAAATGAAAGACATCCATTCTCTTATTCCATCCGGTTTAATTCTTGACAAGTTAAACGATACATTTACTTATGGAGAACTCCGGGATTGCATTAAAGATGCAAGGAGTTCGCTTCATCTGGCCGCCGATAAAGAAATACTTTTCAATCAAATCATGTGGCTCGCCAAGTCGCACTACGAACTTGATTTTTCTCTGGATACAAATATCTCCGAACGGGTTATTTTTCCGGTTTCGGTAAATGAAAAAAACGGAATTGAAGATGCCCGTTTTGTGAAATTTACGGAAGACAATGGTGAAACCATTTATTACGCCACCTACACAGCTTATGACGGAACCACCATATTGCCAAAAATGCTTGAAACCCGTGATTTTTACCATTTTAAAATATTGCCGCTTCACGGCGAAATTGCCCAAAACAAGGGCATGGCACTTTTCCCCCGGAAAGTGAACGGAAAATATGCCATGCTGTGCCGGTTGGATGGGTCCAATAATTACATTTCTTATTCTGATAATATCAATATATGGCGCGAAACAAAATTGCTGCAACAGCCAAAATTTCCCTGGGAATTTATTCAAATTGGAAATGGAGGTTCACCTCTTGAAACACCGGAAGGCTGGCTGGTAATAACACATGGAGTTGGACCCATGCGTGAATATACTTTGGGTGCTTCGTTGTTCGAACTCGAAAATCCGGAAAAAGAAATCGGGAGATTAAAATTTCCGTTGCTGGTACCCAATGCCGAAGAGCGGGAAGGGTATGTTCCCAATGTGGTTTACTCCTGCGGGTCGATGATTCACAACGACGAACTGATTATACCCTATGCCATGTCTGATTATGCATCTACATATGCAACCGTTGATTTGCGCGAACTTTTGGACGAGTTGAAAAATCAGTAAAAGATGAGGGATTCGGAAGTATCAGATAAACGGCGTTGGCTCGAAATAGCAGCAGTTTTGCTAACAGGTTTGCTAAAATATGTTTTAATGGACTGGCTGAATTTCCGTGCGTTTTATATTGCGGCTGCGTGTATTTTTTGGTCGGTTTACATTTATCAAAGGTACAGGGGGAACAGGCAAATTCTGCAACAATGGGGCTTTCGTAAAAATCATTTCAAACAAACATTCCTTTTTCTTTTGCCTTTTGCCTTGGTTATGGTTGCAGCCATTGTTTGGTATGGCATTTTTTACAATGCCATATTTTTAAACTGGCATGTCATTCCGGTTTTTGTGTTTTATCCGGCCTGGGGTATCATTCAGCAGTTTCTGATGGTGGCGCTGGTTGCCGGAAATTTGCAGGCCATAAAAGCGGTAAACCTTAGCAAATCCGGAATTTTTCTATTGACTTCCCTTGTGTTTGCATGGGTTCATTACCCCAGCCTGCCGTTAATGGTTTTTACTTTTTTTATGGAAATGGTGTTTTTAACCGCCTGGTTTAAATGGAGAAACCTGTGGGCTTTGGGTTTGTATCACGGCTGGGTGGCCAGCTTGCTGTTATTTTTCGTGCTAAGCAGGGATTTATGGAATGAACTGTGGACGGTGTT
>CAZXHP010000287.1:0-3956 GCA_964639655.1 uncultured Mariniphaga sp. | reverse complement strand
GCCGATGAAAATCCGCCTACCGAGGCAAATTTATTCAGGTTTCCCAATCCGAAATTGAGCGACTGCCCGCCTCCCATCGACAAACCGGCAATGGCCCGATGTTCACGGTCTTTAATCACCGGATAGTTTTTTTCAATGAAAGGAATCAAATCGTTCAGCAAATCCTTTTCAAAAGTAGCAAATGCTTCCTGTTTCTCGGGGGCAAAAACATTTCCGGTGGCCCGGTCGTCTTTCATCGCCCTGCCGTTGGGCATCACCACAATCATAGGTTCCATTTTGTTTTCGGCATACAGATTATCGAAAATAACCTGAGGGCGGCCTCCGTTTAACCATTCAAATTCATCGCCGCCAATGCCGTGTAAAAGATAAAGCACCGGGTATTTTTTTTCATTTGAAAATCCGGGCGGTGTGTAAATAACAGCATTCCGGTTATTGCCAACTGTTTCTGAAAACCAGGTTATTGTATCGATTTTCCCGTGCGGAATATCAGAACGAACAACATCGAAACCCTGTGGAACCGGGATTGTAATTTCCTGCGAATAAACGGCAATGCCAAGGAAAAGGAGAAATATCAAAGAAATAATTTTTTTCATATCAGGTTAATAACTATTGATTTAGAACATTCCATAAAAAAAGTAAAAATTACTGTTATGGCAAAATAGGAAAGCATTTTTTTATAATTTTGTGCTGAAAAGTATATTTTCCAATTGCTGAAATTATCTACTTACGAAGCAACCGGATGTAATACACACCGCCGGCAGTACTGCCTTCGTGCGCCTGAAATTTCACCCGGACAAAGTCTTTTCCTTCAACCATCGAAACCGGAATTTCATAAACCACATCCTGAAAAGCCGATTGGTTCCATCGCCCGGTGTTGTCTTCAGTAACCAGTTTTTCGTTGTCGATAAAAATATCGAATTTCCTGCTGCCCCATTCAAATCCCCAGTAGCGCACCTTCAACTCCATTTTTTTTTCTCCGCCGGTGGCCAGCCGGTAACTGAAAAATCCTCCGTTGCGGGCTTCCCTGTAAAATTCATCCCAGTTATTTCCGGAATTTGAATTTTCGGTTTCCATGGCATGGTCGGCCTCGGGCTGTTGTTCCCCGGGCGCCACAAAATCGACGGTGCGGTTTTGCAGTTCCAGCATCTCCTTTTCAACCCGTGCCAAGGAATCGAGATGTGCCCGGTAGCCCGAATTTGTAAGAACCATCCAGTACATGCTGTATCGGGCATCATGAATTTGAAAGAAAGGTTCCAGCTGAATTTCGCCTGCATTCACCAATTTTAAATCGGAAAGCTTCCATGTAAACGGACTGTTTTGAACCGGTTTCATGTGTTCAGCAATTTCAGAAATACCATCTGCAATAATAACAGGCGCTTCGTCAATTGGTAATCTTTCGCCATGCGCAATGTGCCCCCAGCGGCTGTCGTCGGCCACCAGCCCGGCCAAATCTTCGGTGCCGGTTTTGGCTGAAAGCAGAATGGGGCCGTGCATAAATGCATAGTAATTAGGAACATTGGGCATTTGTTCCAGCCTGTTTTGCATAGGAACATGAATTACAACCACATCGCCTTTTTGCCAGTTGCGTTCAACCGAAACGTAGGAAGACGGAGTTTTTTTAACCGGAAAATCATTTCCGTTCACTGTTATTTTCATTTCACCGTCAGCAACCCAACCCGGATAGCGAATTTTCAGTTCAAAACGCGCTGACCCATCAGTTACCTGTAACCTGGTTTTTTCTTCCAGAGGAAAATTTGTTTCCTGCCTCATTTGAATCCCCTTCTCTTTCCAGTTTAGTTCCGATGCAATAAACAGGTTTAAATACAGCGCGTTATTCTGATGGGTGTAAATAAATCCGTTATACCTTCCATGGTTCTCCATGCCGGTTCCCACACAGCACCACATGCCTTCGTTGGGCGCCGAATATACCCGGTAGTGCCGTGGCCGTGCCGGCGTAAAATAGACATACCCGCCGTGTTCCGGATGTTGTGTGGATAAAATGTGATTGAACAACGCCCGCTCGTAAAAGTCGGCATATCTGGCCTGCGGACTCACCCGAAACAAACCTTCGGTTAATTTGAGCATGTTGTTGGTGTTGCACGATTCCGGCCCCTCCACATCCACCACATAATCGGTGCACGCCGATGCCGCCGGGAAATGTTCGCGCCGGCTGTTACCGCCAAATGCCAGGCTCCGGTTTTTGGTTACCGTTTCCCAGAAAAACTGTCCGGCTTTTGCATATTTTTCACCCCCTCCCACTTCTGCAATACGCTGAAAACCCACCGCTTTTGGTACCTGCGTGTTGGCATGAAGGTTATTTAGATTGTCGCGGCCTTTGGCCATTGGTTCGAGCAGAAATTTGTGTGAAAACCTTTTGGCAGCGGTCAAATATTTTTCGTCCCCCGAAATGGCATACGCATCGGCAAAAACTTCGTTCATTCCACCGTGTTCAGTTCCCAGCATGGCTTCCATTTCATCATCAGAAAAACCCGAAGTGATTTGAATGCCCCAATCGCAGAATTTCAGAAACATTTCTTTGGCTTCTTCATTTTCGCCGTAGCGCCAGGCATCGCGCAACCCGGCGAACATTTTATGCAGGTTGTACCACGGTACCCACGATCTGTGAAACGGGCCCAGATTACCTTTTTGAAACGCCGTCCAGATATTTTTGCTGTTTGGAACGCCACCAACATAGCCCACTCCCCATTCCGGGTTGTTTTTTGCATTGGCTTCCTGGCAGGTTTTTAATTCGGCCAGCATGTAATCCATCCGTTTTTTACAATCCTGATTTCCCGTGGCGGCATAATTCATCGCCATGGCCGACAAATAGTGCCCGCAAACGTGCCCGTCCAGGCCAATCCAGTTTTCGTAACTTTCGGCTTTGGGCTCCAGTCCGGCTTCTTTCCGGTAAGGCGCCAGCAGCCGGTCCACATCGTATTGTAAAAGATGCTCAATGTTCAGGTCGCGGGCATGTTTGAAGGGACCTTCCAGCAGGACAACTTCGGCCGGGTGGAAAGTGTTGGTATAATCTTGTCCTTTTGCAGAAGTACCAGCAAAAGTAAAAAAAACGATAACAGGAAAAAGCAATTTTTTCATACCCTTAATTAACTAAACAAATAACTTAAAACCATTCTGCATTAATTGTTTCAAAACAACTTTAAAAAAGTAAAAAATACTGCTTTAAAAAAATTTTTCAATGTAATTTTTTAGAAATCGATAAAATTCTTCAATTTTTTGTCTTTTGAGAATTAAAAACTGAAAGGTCACATATTCAATGTATGTGAATGAAAAAATTTAACTTGCGGAAAAATATCAGGCACTTAAACGAACTGAATGATGATAAAATCAGTACCTTTCTTTTTGCTGGGAGTTATTCTTTCTTCCTTCGTTTCAGCACAGTTTTCGCAGCAATACCGCGACAGTATTAATAGTTTGAGTTACAAAGATCATCAGCAAATGATGCAGCAACTGGGCATTTCCGAATTGCGCCCCGGCCCCTCGGGAAACCCGGAAGCGCCCAATGCAGCCATTTCAGATGAAGCCAAAGTACAACCTTATTTTCTACCCAATCCACTTGAGTTTGACAATGGAACGAAGGTAACCACACAACAGCAATGGGAAAAGCGACGTGCAGAAATTACGGAACACTTTGATCGGGAAATTTATGGCCGGCTTCCCGAAAACATTCCCGGTGTAACCTGGAAAGTCATCAGCGAAAAAGACACTATGGACGGCGGTTTTCCGGTAAAAATAAAGCAACTAAAAGGCATAGCAGATAATTCAACTTTCCCCGAAATAAGCGTTGAAATTGACTTGACATTGGGAACTCCTGCTGAATCTGAAAAACCCGTTCCGGTAATCCTGGAATTCGGTTTTAACTGGCCTGCAAGATTTAATCAGCAAAATTCAGAAGAATTCACCTGGAAGCAGCAATTGCTGCAAAAAGGCTGGGGTTA
>CAZXHP010000286.1:0-3978 GCA_964639655.1 uncultured Mariniphaga sp. | reverse complement strand
GGTTCGAACCCCAGCTGAGTCACCAACCAAAAAGCTTCTGTTTTGCAGGGGCTTTTTTTTATGGTAGAAATTTGAACACAGGGGGGTGAGAAGTTTATCCCGGAAATTATCCCATCGTGAATTGTTTTGACAAACTAAATTATTGTCTTTGTTACGGTGGTAACTGTTACGGTTGTGACAAAACAATTAACATAGAAATGAAGTCTTATGACAGAGAAATCAAACTTGATGAATTAAAAAGCATACAAAATCATCGTTCGCCGGCGGCCTGTTTTTTCGAAAGAAGGAACACAGGAGGTTCGTTGTGAAATTCAGGATAATTTTATTCGTTTTTGGTTTAATTATTTTGAGCGTCACCGGTCGTTAATTGAAATAAAAAATTTTCAGGGGCTGCGAAATATTATAAAACTAACTATCAAATTACCAATGCATTTAAAACAATTTCTTATTTTGAATTTTTGTTCTCATTTCAGAATAGCACGTGATGCAAATCACATAATAAATACGTATTTTTATAAAAAAATTATGAATACCGAATTAACGTTGACAATAGAAAAAGAGGTTATTGAAATTGCTAAAGAATACGTCATAGAAAAAGGACGAAGTCTTTTTATAACTTCAGATATTGCTGTTATGACATCACTGAATTTTTTTTAAAATGAAAGCAATAAACGAGAGTTAATCCCGATTTGTATTGTCGGTAACTATTTTTAACTTCGTTTCTAAAATGAACCTGAAATGACCATAAACAATAATAGTTCTGACGAAGAACTGGTTGAAAAGCTCAGGAAAGGAGATATCGAAGCTTTCGATGCTGTGTTTGAAAAGTACAGCAACCGTCTGTTCGGTTTTGCCATGAAATACTTAAAATCGAAGGAAGAAACTGAGGGGCTTGTTCAGGATGTTTTTTTAAAAATTTGGGAAAACCGGAAAGCCTTGAAAAAGGATGCTTCTTTAAAGTCCTATCTTTTTACCATATCTTACCACAACATTTGTAAATTTTTCAGAAAAAAACAACTCCAGGGACAATTGAAAGAAGAAATCGGTTTGGCTACCGGTATCTCGGTGGATACGGAGGAACAGATAGACTACCATTCAACGTTGGAGCAAATTGAAAAACTGATTGAAAAATTACCGCCGAAGCAAAGGGCAATATTTTTAAAAAGCCGGAAAGAAGGAAAAAGCACCCGTGAAATCGCCGAAGAAATGCACCTCGCCCCCGGTACAGTTGATAATCACATATCCGCTGCCTTAAAATTTTTGCGAAAACATGTTTCCGGCAGTAATCTGGCTCTTTCACTTTTAATGGCTGTTTTTCTTCATTAAAATTAACAACGAAAAACCCGGAAGTCACGAAACAGCAACAATATGCGAAAATAATTTTCGCGCTTTTAGTGCCTTTCGTTGTCTGATAAAAGAATACTTAAATATATTGCCTTTATAATTAGATTGTAATAAGATTCTATACTTTTACTTTGTCAATTAATATAAATTAAAAAAAATGAATCAAAACAAACTAATTTATGCTGAAGAAGCTTACGAAATACAAGGAGCAATTTTTGAAGTTTATAAAGTAATAGGTTGTGGTTTTCTTGAAGCTGTTTATCAGGAATGTCTGGAAAAGGAGTTCACCTTACAGGATATTCCCTTTGAATCTCAAATAGAGTTAAAGATTGATTACAAAGGACAGACTTTAAAACAAACATACAAACCAGACTTTATATGCTTCGATAAAATTATCGTTGAGATCAAGGCTGTAAAAGAACTAACCAAAGAACATCAGGCACAGGTTATTAATTACTTAAAGGCTACTGATATGAGACTCGGATTACTTGTAAATTTTGGTTCATATCCAAAGGTAGAAATAAAACGATTAATTAACCTTTAAATAAAACATTCAATATTTTTTACAACAAAAAATCCGAAAGATCCGAAATAATAAGTATAAATCCGAAGATAATTTTCGCGCTTTTAGTGCCTTTCGTTGTTTATGTCTTTATTTAAAAGAATAAAGATGTAAAGCCAGATTATTTGCTTTGTATCTTTCAGTTCAATTAAAAGTGACACAAGTTTTTTTTAGCTTTAAAATTCAGGAAAACAAAAAAAGTTGACTTTTAACCGTGAGATTTTGTTCCGTCATGGATATTACTTTTAAAGGGAATAAAAAATAACCTTCCCGGTTTAGTTTAGTTAGAAAAAAATCCTCTTTGAAATACAGGAGGATTTTTATAAAACAGAATAAATGATTCAACAAAACGATATAGAGAAACTTGAAAGGTTCAGCAAAGGGCTTTCCAATGCGGAAGAAAACCGTTATGTTTATTCGCTTTTTGCGGAGAAAGAAGACAGCGACGAGTTGAAGTACTATATAAAGGATGAGTGGAAGAAATACCTCGAAAATAATGAAGATGAAAATATCAACCTTTCCTCGCTGCTCGACCGCATCCACCACAGAATACATGTGATTGAAAACCGGAAAAAACAAACGCTGACCCGGAAGATTTACCGGTGGTATTCGGTGGCGGCAGCCGTTTTACTAATTCCTCTGCTGATTGCAGGTGGAATATGGTTTATTAAAGAACCTGCGGTTGAGACTGTTTATGTGGCCGAAAATCCCATTTCTTCTACTATTCACGCACCTCTTGGTTCAAGAATAAGCTTCGACCTGCCCGATGGAACCCGGGGATGGCTCAATAGCGGATCTTCCCTGGAATATCAGCTTCCCTTCAGTAACAACAGACAGGTAGCCATCCGGGGTGAAGCCTGGTTTGATGTGGCACACGATGCCTCCCATCCGTTTGAGATTTCTGCCGGGAACTCAAAAGTAAAAGTGTTGGGGACCCGGTTTAACCTGAATGCCTACCCGGAAGAAAATTACGTGGAAGTGGTGCTCGAAGAAGGGAAAGTGGAATTTGACGTGCCGGGAATAGCTGCCGCGGTTGAAATGAAACCCAATGAAAGGCTTGTTTACAGCAGGAAGTCCGTTCATATTGCGACGACCGATCCTTCCAAATATGCGGCATGGGTGGAAGGCAAGTTAATGTTCAGGGGTGACCCGATGCCCGAAGTGGCACGGCGTATTGCAAGATGGTACAATGTGGAGGTCAAGATGGTAGATAGAGATCTGGAGAAGGACGTAATCAGGGGAACTTTTCAGGACGATTCACTCGAAGAAGTACTTCAGTACATAAGCATGACTTCACCTATCCGTTACCGTATCACCGACCGAAAAATTCTGGATGATGGCACTTTTCAAAAGAAAAAGGTACTGCTATATCGTAAAAATATTTAAAAAACAGTTCTAATTAAAACCTAAAACAGAATTAAAATGAATTCACGGGACAGACCTTAAGAAGGAACAAAAAAAAGGAAATCGCGCCAACGATTTCCTTAAAAAACTTTTCACAATTTTTTTAACGTTTAATTTTACAAATTTATGAAAAAAATCAAACCGTTTCATGAATGTGATTTCAGTTGTTTAACGAAAACATTCAGAATTATGCGAATTACATTATTTTTAATGCTCGCTGTTATCCTTCAGACTTTCGCGAATGAAGCGTATTCCCAAAAAACGAAACTTTCGCTGGACTACACCAACACAAGGCTGGAAGTTGTGCTTGATGAAATTGAAGAACTTTCCGAGTTTTTTTTCCTGGCTAACGAAAAACTGGTGGACTTTAATCGCAGTGTAAGCCTTTCAGTAAAAAACAAAAAAATCGATGAAATTCTCGATATGCTTTTTGCAGGTACCGATGTGGTTTACACCATTACCGACCGAAAAATTATCCTGGCACCATCTTATTTAGCTGAAAATACACAACAGCAACGTTCTGTCTCAGGTAAAGTTACTGATTCCGGCGGACAAGCTTTGCCCGGTGTTACTGTAGTAGTAAAAAGCACTACGCAAGGAACAGTTACCAATGCTAATGGCGATTATTCCCTAAGTAACCTTCCGGAAGAAGCTACACTTGTATTTTC
>CAZXHP010000285.1:0-3989 GCA_964639655.1 uncultured Mariniphaga sp. | reverse complement strand
GACACAAAACTGTATTTTTTAAGTTTGAAAGCAGCCATCTATCAGGAATTAGGACAGTTTGATAACGCTTACACAAGCTATCAGGATGTTATCGGCTATGCAAAAACTTTTTATTCCAAAACAGATTTAAATCTTGTATTTGAATACATAAATTTTGGAACATTCCTTATTGCAAACAACAAACTCAACGAGGCACAAGTCGTATTGTCTATCGCTGAAAACCTTTTTAATATAAATGAGACAAATGATGGTGTTACTTTTTCTCTCTATTTAAAAACCGTAGGTTATCTTCATGAAAACCTGATTGTAGAAACGAAGGATATAGAAGCTTTCAGAAGCCGGAAAGCCGGCAATCTCACAACAGCTATCAATTATTACCTTAAAGGTATTGAAGCGCTTGGAATGGACGCTGACGGTCTTTCCGACGCTGTTTATTCCATTGAAAATACCTATTCTTTAACCCAAAGCCTTGAGTTGCTAAACTTAATTGCCAATGCTTATGCTCAAATTTTCGACATTTATGCCAATACAACACATCCGCAAAAAAAGGAGTCGATAGAAAAAGCACTTGAATATTACGAAGTTACAGCGGATATTATTCAGCAGGCGAGAAAACAACTGTATTCCGACGAAAGCAAAATTCAACTAAGTGAACTGGAGGGAGCCACTTTTGCCAAAATTGTACAAACGGCTTATAAAGCTACAGCAATTGAACCGGACCCGCGAATAATCGAATTTGCCTTCATCAATGCAGAACGTATGAAAGCCAGTTCGGTGTTCGACCGGCTTTCCGATCAGCTTGCAAGGGAAAACAGCCTGGTTCCGGACAGCCTCACCGAACTCGAACGTTCGCTGAATTACAGTATTACCAGTCAGAATGAAAAGTTATTCGACCTCCGCCGATCTGAAAATTCCGAAAGTGCTGAAATTGCCGCAACGGATTCTGTTCTGTTTGAGCTAAAAAAACAACGCGATGAACTCATCCAGTACCTTGAAAACCATTACAGCGATTATTACGAACTGAAATATGCAGATGCCGCGATTTCTCCCCGTACCGTTCTTCAAAATCTCAAAGGAAACGAGGCATTAATTGAATACGTTTTAAATGAAACAGACTCAGTTCCTGAATTGTACGCATTTTTATTCACCGCAGGAAAATTGTCGTTTCATAAAATAGATATCGATTCTTCTTTTATCCGTTCCATTGAAGAAACTTTTCGTTTTATGTCGAACCCGGCTTATTTGTTTACCCGTAACGAAAGTTCCAGAGCATTTTGTGCTGAATCGCATAACCTGTACTTAAAACTGATTCATCCGTTTGAAAACCTAATTCAAAACAAAAAAATTACAATCATCCCGGATGGAAAAATAAGTTACGTACCTTTCGATGCGCTTTTAACAGCAATGCCCGACACTTCGGGTTTGGTGCAGTTTAATCAGCTTCCCTATCTTATAAAAGAAAACGCAGTTAACTACGCCTATTCAGCAAATTTACTGTTCAAGTTTAACCAACCCGGGCGAAAAGCAAAAAAAAGGTTGCTCGCATTTGCTCCCCGATATCACTCGGATACAGTTGTTTTCGAGAATGAAAAATTGATTTTAGCTCCTTTGCCGGGGGTACAGCGAGAAGTAGATTTGATTGCCGAAAAAATCAGAATAGACTTATACAGGAATGAAGATGCAACAGAAAAAAAATTCAGAGCACAAAGTAAAAACTACGATATTTTACACCTGGCAATGCACGCATTTATCAACGATTCCCTTCCGGCATTTTCACGCTTTGCCTTTTCACAGAACGACAGTAACCAGCCACTTAACGACGGATGGTTGAATACCGCCGACATTTACAACCTCGACCTTAATGCAAGACTGACTGTTTTAAGTGCATGCAACACCGGAACGGGAAATTTGAGAAAAGGTGAAGGTGTAATGAGTCTTGCCCGGGGATTTTTATATGCCGGTTGTCCGACCATTGTTATGACTTTGTGGGAAGTAGAAGACAATGCCGGAACGCAAATTATGAGTGCTTTTTATCAAAACCTGAAAAAAGGGAGACCGTCTGATGAAGCGCTCCGGCTTGCAAAACTGCACTACCTTGAAAATGCAAGCCCACGCATGGCTCACCCCCATTACTGGTTGGGCTATGTTAACATTGGAAATGCGCAGCCGCTATTCAGAAGCTACGATTTCTATTTCTTTGGCCTTTTGGTGCTTGCCCTCGCCGGCATTGCAGCCGACCAGTTCATCCGAATGAAAAGAGTCCGAAAAAAGTAAATGAATCAGAATGTGTATTTTTTCAGCAGCAACTTTATTTATTCAGGATGAACATTTTAACAAAAGCGTCTTTTTAAAAATGTGTGGTTTTCAAGCTTAACGCTTTTATTTCAATTCAATGGTTTTTCAAACTTTTAAAGAACGGTGCAGAATGTGTAAAAATCAAGTTTAACGTATTAAATCTATCAGAATAAAAATCTGGTTTTTCTTAAAATTGCTTTTGCATCTTTGGCGTAATATCCGTTTCGGTTTGTTATGGCTAAAAGATGTTTTCGGGCTGCCTCTTTTTGTTCCAGTTTGAGGTAGCACAAAGCCCTGTACCATTCGGCCTCTTCAACAAATATATTGTCTCCGTGTTTAATTACTTTCGAATATTCGGGAATTGCTTCTTCAAACCGGGCAAGATTTTGCAAACTTGCAGCTTTGTAAAACTGAAAAACAAATTTTTCCTCTTTTTCATTTATCGCCTTATCGTATAACAAAAGGGCCTTTTCATATTCTCCGTCAACAAAATAACTGTTGGCCTGTTGCAGAAAATCCAACTCGGCAGTAACCGACCGCTGAGGCGCCCATTCAGGTCCCTGATAATACCTGTTGTAGGTTTGGTCGATATTCCCCAGTTCATTTTTGAAAATACCGGTTATTGCAAACAAAACAACAACTACGGCAACTCCTGCCCTCCACCAGCTCATATGCTGAACTTTAGCGTCGGGAATCAAAGATTTGATTTCTTTGTTTTTAACTTCCTGCTGAACATGCTTTAACCTTTCGCGAAGCATAAAAATTTCCTTTTCACCAACAGCTGCATCAACATTTCGTCTTAATGCTACCTCCGCCTTTAAGTCGGTATTTTCACTCAGCTCAGCCCGAAACAATTCCAACTCATCGCCACCGAGCGTTCCGGATATAAATTCTTCGATCTGTTTCTCAGTAACATTCCAGGAGGTTTCAGTTTTCATCAGGTGAGAAATTTCCTCCCTTAAATTCATCACATCCAGTTCCAGCAAAGCATGTTCAAGTTCGCGGTGTATTGCGACCTCCCGTTGAAGGATACTGTTCACGGCAAGTTCCTGCTTAAATCGTTCAAGCTCGTGCCCGGTTAATTCACCGCCAATATAACGGTCAATCTCTTCGGAAGAATATTGTTCCCGAACAGAAGCTGACACCTTCCCGAGTGTTTCCCTCAAATTTAAAATGTCTTTCTCAAGAATGGCCTCATCCAGTCCGTCCAGTTCGAAATCAACATCATCAAAATCATCTGATATTATTTCGGTTTCTAATCCTGGAATATTCTGTTCCCTGAAAAACTCGTGAATATTTTCGTTGGAGACTATTTCGTGCTGATAAATGTGTGCTTTGGGCAACGAATCGTAAAATTTGATTAACTCTGCAGGAGGTAACTTTTCCGAGAGCATCTGAATGTTTTCAAAACTCTCCAGAAGACCGAAAGGGGTGTTTCCGTTTTTGGATTGTTTTGAAACTGTTTTCAATTTTTCCCGAAGGTTAAGAACGTCTTTTTCAAGAATTGCAGCATGAACTTCTTTTTCGAATTTTACTTCTTCGCTTAACTCGCAATTGCTTGTCAGCTCAGTTTCAAATTCATTTCTTTCCTTTTGGTTGAGGCGGTCCATTACATAATCCTCAATCCATTCGAAATGTTTTGTTTTAGGTATCATCTTCAAGTATTTTTTTAAATTCTGTATCCTGCTTAATTC
>CAZXHP010000284.1:0-4007 GCA_964639655.1 uncultured Mariniphaga sp. | reverse complement strand
GAATGGCCTACAACCTGGATGTGGAAGATTTTATCTTCGGTTCGCACCGCAGTCACGGCGAAATTCTGGCCAAAGGTTTATCGGCTATTGCCAAACTCGACGATGATACGCTGGAGAAAATTATGGAAAGCCATTTCGACGGAGTTACGCTCGCTCCTGTAAAAGCCGGTCATACCGGAACCACCAAAGAGCTGGCGGTAAAATTTCTTTTATACGGAACCCTGGCCGAGATTTTTGCCCGCGAAACCGGTTTCAATAAAGGGTTGGGCGGTTCCATGCACGCCTTTTTTACGCCGTTTGGCGTTTACCCGAATAATGCCATCGTAGGTGGTTCGGGAGATATTTCGGTGGGCGCGGCGTTGTATAAAAAAGTGAACCGCAAAAAAGGAATTGTGGTGGCCAATATTGGCGATGCCTCCATGGGATGCGGTCCTGTGTGGGAAGGACTGACATTTGCCACCATGGACCAGTTTACCGAACTGTGGGACGACGATATGAAAGGCGGACTTCCGCTCATCATCAACATCATGAACAACCAGTACGGCATGGGCGGCCAAACCTGCGGCGAAACCATGGGATACGAAGTGGCAGCGCGCATTGGTGCCGGCCTGAGCAAAGATCAGATGCACGCCGAGCGTGTGGATGGTTACAATCCACTGGCTGTTATCGATGCATACCGCCGCAAGAAGAAAATTCTGGAAGAAAAACGGGGTCCGGTGTTGCTCGATGTACTCACTTACCGGTACAGCGGACATTCTCCTTCCGACGCTTCATCTTATCGTTCGAAAGAAGAAGTGGAGGCCTGGGAAAGCCAGGATTCCATCGTTTGGTTTGGCAACGAGCTGGTAAAAGCCGGCATTGCCACCAAAGAAGAGTTGGAACAAATTAAAAATGAAACCGAAAGTATTGTAAGTTCCACGCTGAAACTGGCCATCGACGATGAAGTTTCGCCCCACATGGATATGAAAAAGTATCCGAACCTGATTGGCGAAATGATGTTCAGCGACCAGAGCATGGAAAAAATGGAAGACCGCGAACCGGAAGTCAACCACCCGATGGAAGAAAATCCGCGTGTAAAACAGTTGGCCAACAAGGAGCGGTTTATGTTCGACGAAAACGGGAAGCCGCATTCAAAAATAAAAACTTATGCATTGCGCGACGGCATTTTTGAAGCCATCATCGACCGCTTTTACAAAGACCCGACACTGATTGCCTACGGGGAAGAAAACCGCGACTGGGGCGGTGCGTTTGCCGTTTACCGCGGTCTTACCGAGGCGCTGCCCTACCACCGGTTGTTCAACTCGCCCATTTCAGAAGGCGCCATTGTGGGAACGGCCATTGGTTACGCCATGTGCGGCGGACGGGTGATTCCTGAAATCATGTACTGCGATTTCCTGGGCCGTGCCGGCGACGAGGTCTTCAACCAGTTGCCCAAATGGCAGGCCATGAGCGGCAACGTGCTGAAAATGCCGGTGGTCATCCGCGTTTCGGTAGGTTCGAAATACGGCGCCCAACATTCACAGGACTGGACTGCACTGGCCGCTCACATACCGGGATTGAAAGTGGTGTTTCCCGCCACACCTTACGACGCCAAAGGTTTGATGAACGCCGCCCTGCAGGGGACCGACCCGGTGGTGTTTTTTGAAAGCCAGCGCATTTACGACATCGGCGAAATGTTCCATGAAGGCGGCGTGCCGGAAGGATATTATGAAATTCCGCTGGGAGAGCCCGACGTGAAAAAAGAGGGCGGCGATGTGACCATTCTTTCCATTGGCGCCACGCTTTACCGGGCGCTGGATGCCGCAAAAATTCTGGAAGAAAAATACAACCTGTCTGCGGAAGTTATCGATGCCCGTTCGCTGGTACCGTTTAATTACGATTTGGTGATTGAATCCATCAAAAAAACGGGGCGGATTGTGATTACCGGCGATGCGTCGGGTCGCGGGTCGTTTATGCGCGATTTGGCCTCGAACATTACCGAACTGGCATTCGATTACCTGGATGCCCCGCCGGTGGTGGTGGGTTCACGCAACTGGATTACGCCGGCCCACGAACTGGAAGACTACTTCTTCCCGCAACCGGAGTGGATTGTGGATGCCATTCACGAACGTATTCTTCCATTGCCCGGCCACACCCCGGAAAACGATTTTACGGAAGAGGAACAGTTGGACAGGAATGCGCGGGGGATTTAGCACTCAACCCAATGCCCACCACAATTAAAAAAGGCAGCAGGATTACAATTCTACTGCCTTTTTTTCATAGCTAAACTGTACATTGATTCTTAATATGTTACTGGTATATATTTTTATTTTGTTCCAAATACACTTTAATTGATGTGATAAATTCATTCATCTCATCAAACATGTCCGTTACAATTTCTTTTTCAAAAACTACATAAGTATCATAATCGCCTTTTGTCCTGCGGTTGAATGCTTTGTTAATTATTTTTCCGTATTTTAAATCAATTAACCCGCCATGAATGAATTCTTTATTGAACCACCCGATTAGTTGCGCATGTTTTGAAGTTTCGAATTCATAAGCTAATCCTAATGCCAGTAAAGAATAAAACATTCCATAGTAAATCCTGTTAACTGCTGAGCGAAGTCTTTCATTTTCAATTAGTAAATGAACATCCTGAATTGTTTCCTCAGCTTGTTCCAATCGGTATGAGATTAAATTATTTCTGTCTTCCTTGTCGAGTGTCATGCGTAAATTCCGGATTTTATAGCATTAATAAAAATTGGCTGTTTCCCGCGAATGGTGTTTAATTCATGATTTGAAATTATATGAACATCCAGCAGGATATCGTATTTCAAATCAATATCATAGCATAAGTCAAGGATTCTGTTTTCATCTTTACCTGTATAGTCATTTTTTAAAATGATAAGTACATCATAATCTGAGAATTTATTTGAATCGCCTCGGGCCTGTGAACCAAATAATACCACATCTTTTACAGAATCACCATAATGATGAATCAAATGGTTTTTTAAATCTGACAGTATTTCATTAATGCCGGCACTCATCGTTTTTATTTTTTTTATAAAAATACGAAAAAGAATAATATAGTATCTCTTTTCCTGTTTGCCCATGTGGTTCCCGTGTCAGGGAGAACAATACTATTTAAAATGTGAAGGCAAAGCACAAAATTTCTCTAGTTAATTATTAGTCCTAATTTTTTCCCTAAACCTTCTTCAAATATTTTAAATAACGTAGAAACTTGAATGTCAATTTTTCCATTCTCAAGCCGGGATATATAACTTTTTTTAGTTCCTGTTTTTTTTGCAAGTTCATCCTGGGTAAGATGAGCTTTTTTTCTTTCTTCTTTAATCATTTCTCCAACAATAAAGGCTTTGGCTTTTACCTCGAATTCATCGCGTTTTTCTGTACCTGGTTTTCCATATTTGATGTCCAGTAATTCATCAAAATTTGTTGCATCTTTTATTGTTTTCATTTTCCATCTCCTTTTTTATTTTTTAAATATTCCTCTTTAATCCGTAATGCTTTTTTAATTTCTTTTTTCGGCGTTTTTTGATTTTTCTTTTGAAATCCGTTGAATAATACAACAATGCGGCCAGAGTCAAAACAACAAAACACCCGATAAATGTCCGAGCCAACTTTTATTCTTATTTCATAAAGTCCATCCGTACTTTCAATATGTTTCATAAATTTCTGAGGAATTAAATCCACAGTTTTTATCACTTTAAACACATATTCTATTTTTTCCTGAACTGATGAATCCAACGAAATATAGAAGTCAATAAAGTAGTTTTTATAAAATTTTATTTCCCGGGTCATTTTGCAAAGTTAACAAGTTTGTAAACAACTTGACTTAAAAATTCCAAATATTTCTGATGATTTTTCATTTTCTCACTATATGCCATGACAGTTCAATACAGGTCTTCATACCGGCTTACGAGTGATTTCCCGTCCGAAGAGAAGAGAGACCTGACATAAACCCATTGAACGTGCACCGCCAGGCACCGCAATGAAATTTGCACAATGTT
>CAZXHP010000283.1:2145-4029 GCA_964639655.1 uncultured Mariniphaga sp. | reverse complement strand
GTTTGAAACGGGTTCACCTTTTTCACTGTCTTTCATATCGCCCAGCGGATAATAAGGAAACATGTTTTCTTCCATCCATTTGTTGGCCTGCACCGGCGTCATTTTCCAGCCCGAGTTGCAGGTGGAAACCACCTCCACAAACGATGTTCCCTTTTTATCGAGTACATTTTGAATGCCTTTTTTCAATGCACGTTTACACTTGCGCACTGCAGGAGCCGATTGTGCCGATTGTCGCGTAACATAAGATGTTCCCGGCAATTTTGCCACCAAATCGGTCATTTTCAGCGGATAGCCATTCAGTTCGGTATCCCGTCCGCAAGGTGTTGTCGAGGTCACCATATTTTCAATAGTTGTTGGCGCCATCTGCCCGCCGGTCATTCCGTAAATGCCGTTATTAATAAATACGACCAGCATATTCTCTCCGCGGTTGCAGGCATGGATGATCTCGCCTGCGCCAATGGAGGCCAAATCGCCGTCGCCCTGGTAGGTAAATACAAATTTATCGGGGTGCATGCGCACAATTCCGGTGGCTACCGCCGGCGCCCGTCCGTGGGCCGCCTCCTGCCAGTCGATATCGATGTAATTGTAGGCAAAAACCGAACAGCCTACCGGCGCAACGCCTATTGTTTTTTCCTGAAGCCCCATCTCATCGATGAGCTCGGCCACTAATTTATGCACAACGCCGTGGGTACACCCCGGACAGTAGTGCATGATGGTATCGGTTAACAGTTCCGTTTTTCCGTAAACCCGGTTTTCAGGTTTTATAATTTCTTTGATATCCATTACTTTTCCTCCTGCATTAATTTTTGTTCCAGTGCTTCCACCACTTCGCCCGGCGAGGGGATAATTCCGCCCATCCGCCCGAAAAACTCAACCGGGCGGTAAATTTTCGCTTCATAAACCGATTGTTTGATGTCTTCCACCATTTGTCCGGCGTTCATTTCAACCGATAAAAATCCTTTCACTTTCGGAGCCAGTTCTTTAATCGTGTTTTTTGGAAAAGGAAAAAGTGTAACCGGCCGCAGCAATCCCACTTTCAGCCCTTTTTCGCGGGCAATTTCAACGGCTTTCTGGCAAACACGGGCCGAAGTGCCAAATGCCACCAGAACATATTCAGCATCGTCGCATTGTATGGTTTCGCAACGCTGCTCTTCGGCTTCCATTTTCCGGTATTTTTCCTGAAACCTGAGGTTGTTCTCTTCCATTTTAGCCGAATCCAGTTCCAGGGAAGTGATGATATTCCGTTCGCGGGAGGAAGGTTTTCCCACGGTTGCCCAGCTGCCGTTTTTTTCAATGACTTCTTCATCGGTCCAGCGTTTTTTATAGTCGGAAAGTTCCACTTTTTCCATCATCTGGCCAATGGCGCCGTCGGTTAAAATCATGGCCGGATTACGGTATTTAAAAGCCAGCTCGAACGCCAAATCCACAAAATCGTTCATCTCCTGCACCGATGACGGCGCAAGCACTATCATTTTGTAATCGCCATGCCCACCGCCTTTCACAGCCTGGGAATAGTCGGCCTGCGAAGGCTGAATAGTTCCCAGTCCGGGGCCGCCGCGCTGCACATTCACCACCAGACAAGGCAGTTCTGCACCGGCGATATAGGAAATGCCTTCGGACATCAAACTGATTCCGGGGCTCGATGAAGAGGTCATTACTTTTTTGCCCGAACCGGCGGCGCCATATACCATGTTTATTGCCGCCACTTCACTTTCGGCCTGCAAAACCACCATCCCGGTTTCGTTCCAGGGCTGGCGTTCCATCAGCGTTTCCATCACCTCCGACTGAGGAGTAATGGGGTAGCCAAAATAGCCGTCGCATCCGCACCGGATGGCAGCTTCGGCCAGCACCTCATTTCCTTTCATTAACCTAAGTTCTCCCATT
>CAZXHP010000283.1:0-2045 GCA_964639655.1 uncultured Mariniphaga sp. | reverse complement strand
ACCCGGTAAACCGTAATGCACGTATCGGGACAAACCACGGCGCAATTGGTACAGCCGGTGCAAACATCCGGATTTTCCATATATGAATAGTGATAACCGCGGCTGTTTACTTCTTTATGCAGTGCCAAAACACCCTCTGGACAAGCTTCCACGCAGACCTCACAACCTTTACACACTTCAATATCAACGACTACAGCTCCTTTAACTTTTGCCATATTTTTCAAATTTTCTGCTAAAATTAATATCCTTTTCTCCCAAAAACCACCATAAAAATCAGGTTATCCCATAATTTTTCGGGATGGTTAGAATCTGTAAACCAATGGAATGCACTTCTGACAAATCGTTAGTTTTTTTTCGGTACAGATTAAAATCTGAATCTGTTTGACAAAACTATTTTTTAACCGGTGAAAACCATGCAACTAATGTTGCTTTATCAGATTTTGTACAGAAAACGGGTAAGAATGTTGCGGTGAATGCCCAAATAAGAGGCGATGTGCTGGCGCTGAAGTTTTTGTCCCAGCTCCGGATATTCCTCGAAAAATTTACGGATGCGTTGTTCCGCATTCAGTGACTGGAACGAATGAATGCGTTCCAACGCCTGCACATAACTTTCTTCGGCTAAAATGCGCACAGTACGTTCGAATTTGGAATTGTGGTCGAGCAAATATTTGAACTCTTCCTTTTCAATACAAATCAGTTCCGAATCTTCGTAAGCCCGGATGGACTCGCTGGAATTTTTTCCCTGGTAAAAACTGCGGTGGTTGCTCACAATAAAATTGTTGGGCGGAAAGAAAAACCGCGAAACCCATTCTGCTCCGCTTTCGGCAATGTAGGTTGAATAAAGTAACCCGCTGATAAGAATTCCAATCTTCTGCGTTTTTTCGCCGTAACCGATAAACGATTCGCCCTTTTTCAGTACAGTTGGTTTGTTTTTCAGCTCCAGGGTTTGGAGTAATTCGAGCGTCAGGTTATATCTTGCGATAACTTTTTTCTGATCCATCCGGATTCCCCTCAGTTTTTTTCAGAAAAATGAGCATTAAACAACTTCAACCGCTGTTCCAAATCGGGAAACTGTTCGCGCTTTACAAACGAAACACAGGCACGAATGCCTTCTTCGTTGCTCCCGGTATTGTCGAGCGCAATGGCACTAATGCCGTAATAAAGCAGGTTAGCTACCAGTTGGTTCCCCGTCATTCCCGGATAAGAAACTGTAAAATAAAACCCGTCGGCAATGGGCTGTCCCAGGTCTGTTTTATACACAATATCAAAGCCGTTTTCATAGAAAAGCTTTTTCATCACTTTTGCTTTTTCGCCATACTCCTTCACATCTTCCACAAAATTGAAACGCCCTTCGTTGGCGGCTTTCAACATGGCTGCCAGTGCCCATTGTGCCGAATGGCTCGTGCCCGACGACAGTGCATAAAGCAGCCGCAATGTGACGGTACTGCCAAAATCGGTACCTCCAAAGCGCCTTTGCAACGCCGGGTAATCGCGCGTAAACAGTTTGTCGGAAATTACCATTAATCCGCAACGCTGGCCGGCATACGAAAATATTTTGGAGCTGGAAATGAACAGGATATAATTACCGGTATATTTTGCAACGGTTGGCTGGAACGGTGCCTCGCCGGGTTTCGAAAAGTCTTGCCGGAAATCCATCCCGAAATAGGCCAGGTCTTCCATCACAATTACATCGTATTTGGTCGCCAATTCGCCAATAATCTGCAGTTCCTCGTCGGTAAAACAAATCCAGGTGGGATTATTCGGGTTGGAATAAACAATGGAACAGATATTTCCTTTTGAAAGGAACGCTTCGAGTTTATCCCGCAGTTTTTTTCCCCTGAAATTGAATACATCAAATGTTTCATATTTTTGGCCCAGTACCAGCATTTGCTGTTTCTGCACCGGAAAACCGGGGTCGATAAACAGCGTGGTATCTTTTCCTTCCACCGCATTTGCCGCTGCCATAAAGGCGGCGTAGGTTCCCTGCATGGAACCGACAGTTGGTATGCAAACCTTTGGCGAAACTTCGATATTAAGGAAATTTT
>CAZXHP010000282.1:0-4056 GCA_964639655.1 uncultured Mariniphaga sp. | reverse complement strand
TGAAATGCCTGGCTTTCCATAGTATTTCTTTTTCGGTATTAATGTTTTTGCCTAAAATTAATTTGCCTGTTTCTTCAACAGTTCTTCCAGCGCTTTTTCGTGCTGTTTAAATTTATCCGATTCAAATTCAGAATAGTTCATCTGTTTGAATTCGTTAATTACTTCTTTGAAGAAAATACCCACATCTTCAAAGTGGTTGAACGAGAAACTGCCCGCCACAACTTCAAGTACCTTCGACAGCATGTATTGCTGACGTTTCATGGGTGTGGAAGCATCGATTTTATCGAACGCATCCTGTTGCAGAATCACAAAGTCGATGAGTTCTGCTTTCCAGAAAGTTTCGTGAAAGGTAATTGGAACACCGTCGTCACCCAGAATATTGATTTGCTCCATGGCCTCTTTTCCACGCAGCAACACGTCTTTGGCTTTATTCACTTCTGTTAGCCACGACTTGCTCACATTTTTTTCCAGATTTTCCTGAACTTCAGGATATTCAAGGTATTTTGAATAACTGTCAATCGGGTCGATGGCCGGATACCGTTTACTGTCGGCACGAGCCTGGCTCAACCCATAAAAACAGCGTGCAGCTTTCCGCGTACTTTCAGTAACCGGTTCTTTCAGGTTACCACCGGCAGGCGAAACTGTTCCGATAAAAGTGATGGAACCTGTTTTGCCATTGTTCAGAAAAGTAAAACCTGCCCTCGAATAGAAATTGGAAATAACGGCAGAAAGGTCCATTGGGAAAGCATCCGGTCCGGGCAGTTCTTCCAGGCGGTTCGACATTTCGCGTAACGCCTGTGCCCAGCGGGAAGTAGAGTCGGCCATCAACAGTACTTTTAGTCCCATGGCGCGGTAATATTCGCCAATGGTCATGGCTGTGTAAACCGAAGCTTCACGCGCTGCAACCGGCATATTCGATGTATTCGCAATAATAATGGTCCGCTCAATCAGCTTTTTGCCGGTGCGCGGATCTTCCAGCTCGGGAAACTCGGTGAAAATTTCCACCACCTCGTTGGCGCGTTCTCCACAGGCTGCAATAATTACAATATCGGCTTCGGCCTGTTTTGAAATGGCATGTTGCAACACGGTTTTTCCTGTTCCGAACGGTCCCGGAATAAAGCCGGTTCCACCTTCGGTAATCGGATTCAGTGTGTCCATACAGCGAACGCCGGTTTCCAGCAATTTAAACGGGCGCGGCTTTTCCTTGTAGGCGCCAACAGCCACCTTAACCGGCCATTTCTGTACCATGGTGAGTTCGGTTTCGCTTCCGTCGCCGTTTTCAACCACGGCAATTTTCTGGTCAACCGTATATTCTCCTTCGCCAACAATTTCTTTTATTTTATACGTGCCCTGCATTTTAAACGGCACCATAATTTTGTGCGGTTGATCGTTTTCGTTCACCTCGCCCAGCCAGTCACCGGCCTGCACTTCGTCGCCCACTTTGGCCATGGGCTTGAATTCCCACTTTTTCTCCCGGTTGAGCGGATCGGTGTATTCTCCACGTTTCAGGAAAATACCTTCCATTTTGTCGAGGTCGTTTTGAAGCCCGTCGTAGTTACGTGACAGAATGCCGGGACCGAGCGTAACTTCGAGCATGTGCCCCTGAAACTCTGCTTTCGAACCTGGCTTCAGTCCCCGGGTGCTTTCAAAAACCTGCACATAGGTCACTTTTCCCACAACCTTAATTACTTCGGCCATCAGGCTTTCATTGCCCAGCGAAATAAAACAGATTTCGTTTTGGGCAACCGGCCCGTCCACTTCTACCATTACCAGGTTGGCCACAATACCAACCACTTTGCCTGTTGTTTTATTTTCTTTTTCCATATGTTATTGCGAATTCTTCCGGAAATTCAAAATTGGATTGGATTTCTTCCAATAATTGGTTAAATATCTGTTGTCCTTTTTCTTTGTCGAGTTCAAACCATCGTTCTACAATAAAAACTTTTTGCACTAAACCCAGCACTTTTTCAATGGTAAAATAGTTGAAAAATGTGTTTTCATCGATGAACTGCCAGGTGAGGTTATCGAGTTTGAGTTCTCTGTCGAGCATGTTTTCAATTTCAAAAACCTGCACAATGGTTTCAATGTCGTTAATTTCGTTGGCCAGGCCAAAATCTCGTGCCCGGCTGCGTTTCAATGCGTGGGTTACCTCGTCGTCACCAATAATGGCTTCTTCAAATGGAATGTCGTATTTACGGCCGTTTAATGCAAGTATGATGTTGGCCATATTTTGTTTGTATTCGCCAAACTCAGCAACAAAATCGTTCCCCGATTCAACCAGCGTTTTGTACCAGCCTTCTGTGAGAAATTTTACTGCCGCAATTTTTGGAAACTCCTCTTCGTCATCGTGGTAAAACTCAATAAAGTCGATAAAATAAGAAGGGAATGCCGAAGCATCGATGTATTCGAACTGCTTTTTGTCCACAAATTGCTCCATCGTTTCACGGGAATAGTTTCCGCGGGCGTCCCATTCAAACTCACCCTCAAACAAAAGACTAATGAGGTTTTCGTGGTCAAAAGGCAGGTAGAACAGTTTCGCCAGCTCAAAGTCGGACGGATGAAGCTCTTCCCGCAAATAGTTGCGCAGTTCCACCGATGAAAAGTGAAGTTTCTTATCATCAGGAATAAGGTCGGGAAAGCCTGCTACCAGGCAATAATAGTTTCGTTTGTTCATTTTTCCTCCTCAAAAAGCAGTGAACTGGTTTTGGGACGCAGGTATGCTTTGAGGAAGTTGGTAAAATCCTCGTCGGTAAAACTAATGAGGTAACTTCCGTCGGCTGGTCCGATTTTGAAACCGGATTTCACATTCTGCGCAAAGGCAACTTCCAGACCTTTGTTCAGCTCATCGGCCAGGTTGTTTTTGAAAAAACTTTCCAGTTGACTCCTTTCCTGTGCGGGAAGGATTACTTTTACATCAAAACTTTCCTTTTCCATCCAGCCTTTCACAACCGCAGAAATCAGTTTTTGAAGGTATTCTTTATCGGAAAACAACGCTTTTACCGGTGGCTGAATCACCTCCATGGTAATCAAAGATGTGATTTCCTGTTTCATGGCTGAAACAGCCTGATTGAGTGTCATTTTAATTTCCGAGTTCACCTGCTTTTTTAATTCCTGTGCTTTTTCTTCGGCATCGGCCAATTTCCGGTCAGCTTTTTTCTGTGCCTCATTTTCAATGCCGGCAGCCTTTTCCCTGGCATCTTTCAAAATTGCCTCAGCCTCTTCCTTCGCTTTTTGAACGCCTTCGTTGTAGATGGTTTCAGTTAATTGTTGAATCTTCGAAGTCATATATCCCTGATGTTTAAAAATTCTACATTATTGAAAATTTTCTTTATTACTATAAATAAAGTTGTGTCATTAAATCGATAATATCAAGAATTGTAAATGTAGTAACAAGATTTTAATAAAAAAGAATGAAGATCACCTAAATTTTGGTTTTTATGCCGCAAAATATGTTTTCAGGAAAATGATAAAACTCAGAAAAATACCTCCCGGAAAGGGTTTCAGGCAAGTGATAAAAACGAATAAACCAACTCAGTACGAATAAATTAATACTGCCGTCATATTTTTGTGACGGATTAAAAAAATATTCTATTGTGGCAAATTCAGTGTTCGGTATCTTTTAATATTGGCTTAACGTTGCAAGAAAAGAAAATTAACATTAAATACTGAACATATTTCCATAAGCTCATTTGGATGGGACGTACAAAAATTTTGTAGTTTTAACAATTATTTTGCAGGTAAGCGTTTTTCTTTAAATTTCAACTATAAAAACCAGTAAAAATGAAAGCAACAAGAAGAAATTTTTTAAGAACCGGTAGTTTGGCAATCGCAGGTGCAGCGCTTGTTCCTGGAATAGCCTGTTCCGGCGGAAGCAGAAGAACTACTACGGCCCTTCAACTATACAGTGTTCGCGATGAGATGGGTAGCGACCCGCTGGGAACACTTACCGAACTTGCCGAAATGGGTTACACCCATGTGGAGCACGCGAATTACGTTAACCACAAGTTTTACGGATGGACAGCACAGGAATTTAAAAAAGTACTGGACGATCTCGGG
>CAZXHP010000281.1:0-4056 GCA_964639655.1 uncultured Mariniphaga sp. | reverse complement strand
AAAATGTTTCTGCCCCTTAAAATAATTGAGAAACGGTACAGGTTTCAAATTTCCCTGAAAATTTGGACAAAAATAGAAAGAATAGCAGAATAAATAAAATACAACTCAACTTATCGGCGCTGTCTCCCGCACCTATATTTTAAAGGTTGTTTTTGAAAATAAAGTTGAAACAGGGAAAATTTTAAAGCGATAAAGTGCGACTTCTCCTTTATTCGGAAATCGCTCCTATCCTCAACATTTCACACCGCCAAACCGTTATCTGAGAACAGGATGGATGAATGGACCAAAAGAGTCACATAAAAAGTAAGGCAACGCAATTTTGGGAGTTAAAGAATATAACCATCTCCCACAATGTAATTGATTATCATGCATTAGCCAAAATCAAGGCTGTAAATGACAGGGATGGTGTAAGGCTGCATTTCGGGCTGCTGGGCAGTTATGATTTTCGGTTCGCGCAGCTAAACAGTGCTTTTTCCCTTTCAGGGCACCACAACAACATCATCTATTCCGACGGGCTTGACATCGAGGTGCACAATACCAGTAAAAGGATAGAAACGTTGGGCATTCATTTCAGCACAGACGCCTTTATTGAAATCGGGCAAAACGGGAACGAACCGTTGAAGCGGTTTACGGAAAAGGTGATACATAAAAAGAACTCCATCCTTTCAAAGGAGTGGAAAACAAACAATTTTAAAATTCAGCAGGTCATTTATGAAATCCTGAATTGCCCTTACTCCGACGCATTGAAGAATTTGTTCCTTTTATCGAAAAGCATTGAATTACTGGTATTGCAGGCCGAACTTTATGAACAGCCGGTTTCCGGTCGGTTTATCAAAACTGAAAAAGACCGGCGGAGACTTGTTGAAGCCAAAGAACTTTTGACCAGCCGCATCGGTGAGCCGCCAACCATTCGTGAACTGTCGAAGTTAACCGGAATCAATGAATACAAACTAAAGCGGGGATTTAAAGAACTTTTCGGAACCACGGTTTTTGGTTTTATACACCAACACAGGATGAGCAGGGCGAAACGGCTTTTGCTGGGAACAGATAAAACAGCCGGGGAAATTGCCTGGGAAACCGGGTACAGTTCGCCGCAACATTTTTCAAATGCCTTTAAAAAAGAGTTCGGAATTTCTCCCAATGGTGTAAGAAATACTCCCGGTTTTGCAACGAAATAAGGAGAGCTCCCGGTACTTTTGAACTTTAATTCAAACTAAAATGAGGATGAATAAGTCAATGATTGTTCGCGAAGAAGTCGTGTTCAAAGCGAATGCGGAAAAAGTGTGGGATATGTTAATCAATCCTGAAAAAACAAAACAATACATGTTTGGGTGCGAAGTGCTTTCCGACTGGAACCCCGGGGATTCCATCGTGTGGAAAGGGAAAACCGAAAACGGGGAAGAAGTAACCTACGTGAAGGGCGAAATAGTTGCCTTTGAACCGGGAAGGAAAGTGACCTTCACCATGTTCGATCCCAACGTGGGGTTGCCCGATATTCCCAAAAATTATGTGAACCTGACCTATGAAGTTATTCCGCAGGAAACGGGCTGTAAACTGATTATCACGCAGGGAGATTTCCGGGGGGCCGACCTTGCCGAAAAAAGATTTGAAGAATCGAAACAGGGTTGGAAAATGGTTCTTCCTGTTATGAAGAAGCTGTTGGAAGAATAGAAAAGCCGGCAGCAAAAGAAATCTAAAACTCACTGCTTTGTGAAATTTTATTATATTTGCCCCATCAAAAAAAGGAAGTAAAAATGAAGCTGTAATTTCTTTCAGGTTTCCCCAACACTGCATATTCCACAAAGGTTTACCGCCGGTGTTTTATCGCTAAAAGAAAGAAATGATGCTTACGATTCGAAATTTATCCTATATACATCCCGACAGGGAAATGTTGTTCAGCAACATCAACCTGACTGTTAATCCCGGCGAAAAAGTTGCTTTGATTGGAAACAACGGAACCGGAAAATCCACGCTGTTTAAAATCATTTCAGGTGTTTTGCAACCTTCCGGCGGAACGTTAAAAGTGGAAACCCAACCGTATTACATTCCCCAAATCTTTGGACAGTACAACCATTTGACGGTTGCCGAGGCTTTGGGCACCGGCAAAAAGCTGAGCGCATTGCACGAAATTCTGAACGGGAATGTTTCGGAAGAAAATTACGATGTGCTGAATGAAGACTGGACCATTGAAGAACGCTGCAGCGAAGCGCTGGATTTCTGGCAACTGAACGGGCTGGATTTTACACAAAAAATGGATACTGTAAGCGGCGGACAAAAAACAAAAGTATTTCTGGCCGGAATATCCATTCATCAGCCCGGGTTGGTTTTGATGGACGAGCCGAGTAATCATCTGGACGGCGGGGGAAGGCAACTTTTGTATCACTTTATTCGGAATACAAAACAAACCCTGGTCATCGTCAGCCACGACCGGAAACTGCTGAATCTTTTGGATAAAATCTGCGAACTGAACAAGAACGGAATTACCGTTTACGGAGGCAATTATGATTTTTATTCGGAACAAAAAATGGTTGAAGCCAACGCACTGGTTCAAAACATCCAAAACAGGGAAAAGGCCCTGAAAAAAGCAAAGGAAAAAGAACGCGAGACGGTAGAACGGCAACAGAAAGCCGACATACGGGCAAAAAAGAATTCGGCGAAATCGGGCCTTCCGAAAATTGCAGCCAACACCTTAAAAAACAGTGCCGAAAGAAGTACCGCCAAAATTGCAGGCGTTCATGCCGGTAAAACCGAAACCATCAAACAGGAACTTCAGCACCTGCGTGCCGCCCTGCCCGATGCAGACCAGATGAAATTCGGGTTCGACAACTTCAACCTGCGCAAAGGCAAAACCCTTTTTCGCGCAAACAGTATCAACTTTTGCTACGAAAAGGGAAAATACCTGTGGAACGAAAATTTAACCCTGCAGATTGAAAGCGGAGAGCGTATTGCCGTAAAAGGGGCAAACGGCTCGGGAAAAACAACGTTGGTCCGGTTGTTTTCAGGCGACCTGAAACCTCACACCGGAACAGTTTACCGCGCAGCAAACCAATCGGTTTACATCGACCAGGATTACTCTTTGCTCAACAACAGCCTGAAAATTTACGAACAGGCCCGGCAGTTTAACACCTCCGCGCTGCAGGAACACGAAATAAAAATCAGGCTGAACAGGTTTTTGTTTTCCAAAGCCGTTTGGGGCAAACCGTGCAGCGTGTTGAGCGGAGGGGAGCGTATGCGTTTAATGCTGTGTTGTTTGAGCATTGGCAACCGGGCGCCCGACAGCATCATTCTCGACGAGCCGACCAATAACCTCGACATTCAGAACATCGAAATACTCACACAAGCGATTAAAGATTACAAAGGGACATTGCTTGTAATTTCGCACGACGAAACCTTCTTGAACCAGGTGCAAATTGAGCGGACAATCGGCCTCTGAAAACACTGCCGGCAGTTTCAGGCCAGTTTTATAAATTTTGCCTTTTTTAGCTCCTGCTTAATGGATGTGCCGGGCCTGAAAGCCACTTTTACCCCTGTAATTTTCGATGCGTCGGCCTCTCCCGGCGAATCTGCCGGTTTGCCCGAGGCATGGAGCGAAAACGTGCCGAAAGCGCCCAGCTGGATGGTGTAGTTTTGCAGCAACAGGCCGGGCAGTTCGTCGGTGAGGATGGTCAGCACGGCATTTACATCGGCCGGGTGCAGGGTACACATTCGGGAAATACGCCTGCTGAGTTCGGTCAAATCCATTTTGGAGCGGGAGCAAATCCTTGGATAGTAGCGGTAAGCTCCTCCGCCTTTTACGCCGGGAGTAGCGGTTTTTACAACTTTGTAACTGACTGCCATAACATTTGATTTGATGTTTATACGATTTATGAAGAAGTATTTTTAAATTGAGATTTGTAATTCTAATTTTTAACAGCTCTCATATTTATTTTTTACAGGTATTAAAATTTATTTTAACATCTATTAAAAGGCAATTATACAAATATAAATCATTGTAAATGTACTGAAATTTTTAAATTGGATTAGGACATTCTTCAAAAAAGTTTATGAGCGGCCGGG
>CAZXHP010000280.1:0-4108 GCA_964639655.1 uncultured Mariniphaga sp. | reverse complement strand
TTTTAATAAAATTTCTCCTTTTAAAAGACAAATATTCACACTATAATATGATTTTCAAGTATTACATTGATGATACCTCATGGATTCACTACAAAATCACATTAAAATATGATTTCACTTGTTTTTATCTTTCAGAATATTTAATTTCACCACAAAATCACATTATAATGACAACTACAGAGTTAGGAGAACAAATAAAAGAAAGAAGAAAGGTACTTCGGATAACCCAGCCCGACCTTGCTGAAATGGCGGAAATCAGCATTAATACATTGTATAAAATTGAACGGGGACAGGCAAACCCAACAGTTGAGATATTGAATAAAATTGCGGATATTTTAGGGATGGAATTAAAACTTGAGGTTAAACAACCAAAACTGTAAGCGATGCGAAAAGCGAATGTTTATAGAAATGGTGAACTGGTTGGGGTACTCTCCCAATTCTCGACGAACGATTATGAATTTCGGTACGATGACAACTGGTTTGCCAACGGGGAGCTTCCTCCGATTAGCCTTACCATGCCCAAAAGCCAACAGGTTTATAAATCGGAATATTTGTTCCCGTTTTTCTTTAACATGTTGTCTGAAGGAGTGAACAGGCAGTTGCAAACCCGTCATTTAAAGATTGATGAAAAAGATTATTTCGGGTTATTACTGGCCACTGCAAAAACCGATACCATTGGGGCAATAACCATTTCAGAAATTAAAGAATGAGCTTACCGGAAATAAAATACTGCCCGGGAACATTGGCAGAAGGATTTGATACCTACAGTGCAGCCTGTTTAAGACGGGTCTTTGAAGGACGAAAAGTGAGCCATGTATTGCCGTATGCACCTTCACAAAACAATGAAGAAGATGCTGAAAAATTTATTGAAAACCGGAAACGGATTTCCATATCCGGCGTTCAGGAAAAACTATCGTTATTGCTTGACAAAAATAAGTTGCGCCTAACCGAAGAAGGAGAACAAGGGACATACATATTAAAGCCTATTCCCAGGGATGTGATAAGTGTTGACCAGGTTCCGGCAAATGAACATTTAACCATGCAAATTGCCCGGCAGGTATATGGTTTGCAAACAGCCGAAAATGCACTGATTTTTTTCAGCAACGGAGAACCTGCTTTTATCACAAAGCGGTTCGATGTAAAAGAGGATGGTTCGAAATGGGGAAAGGAAGATTTTGCAGCACTTGCCGGGAAAACAGAAGAAAATGCGGGACACAACTTCAAGTACGATTACAGCTATGAAGCTTTGGGAAAATTACTGGAAAAATATGTTCCTGCCTGGAGGGTAGAAATCGAAAAATTATATTCGTTGATTGTTTTTAACTTCCTGTTTTCAAACGGGGATGCACATCTAAAAAACTTTTCACTCCTGGAAACACCGGGCGGGGATTATGTGCTAAGTCCTGCCTACGATTTACTGAATACAAGAATCCATGTGGATGATTCGGATTTTGCTTTGGATGGAGGATTATTCAGCGATGGTTTTAAATCGGAGGAAATGAAAAAAAGTAACAATCCCGGCTTAAATGATTTTCAGGAACTGGCAGGAAGATTCGGAATAAATGAGAAGCGAAGAGACAGAATCCTTGCCCCTTATTTGCAAAGACAACCGATGGTTGAGGAATTAACCCGTCGTTCTTTTTTAAACGATAAGATAAAACGTGCGTATTTATTGCACTATCAGACTAAAAGAAATAATTTGAATAAAGAGTAAAGCTGAGTAATCATGTTTATGAGTTATTCTTAATCCGAGCCAGTTCCTCCACAATAATTTGTGCCGTTTCATCCTTTATCCGGCGATAGTTGTACTCAATCTCCTCCTGTAAATGATTCTTGCCATCTTCATCTGTAAAATTTGTGATTACCGGGATTGGCAGGTACCTGGAAGATTCTTTTGTAACTTTTTCATTGTCAACCACAATTTCAGCATGAGAAATCTTTTGCTCAATTCGTTCATCAAAGTTGTCGGAAATAGCCCCGACAAAAACGCCCTGGGTGAGGTTGCTGATTTTTGAAGCGGGAATCAATGTATCCATCTGGGTATTTATCGAGGTGGATTTATCCTGCTGGTTGATGGTCATCGATTGGCTTTTTTCAGATATAATCAAAATTTACCTTGTGAGAAATTTTATATATTTACAAAATACAGATAAAGTTTATGAAATCAAAATATATTGATTTTTTAGGTCTAAAATCAAAAAAATTCGAGTCGGAATATTGTTCTGTTTCAGTAGTCCGCTATGAACAACCGGTTTCAGAAGAATGGCATTGTCACCGAAATTTTCATTTCTCTGCAATACTATTGGGGGGTAATAAAGAATCCCGCAAAAAAGAAGACATTCAGGTTACAGTAGGCAAATTATTAATCTATAGAGAAGGAGAAATCCACAGGAATAGATTTACGTGTTTTCCATCAAAAAATCTGAACATTGAGATAAAGCCCTACTTTATAACAAATTATACTTTTTCCCCAAAAAATTCAAAATCAGAACAGTCAAACTTTGCAGGAAATTATTTCAACCTGATTAAATTATATTACGAATTACTTGTAAACGATCAATATACTCCCGATTCTATCCATTCCACATTAATGACAATGGTTTTAGATAAAGAGAGAGCGGAAAAGGAACCAAATTGGTTAATAAAAAGAGCCAAAGCAATCATCCACGACCATTGGGACGAATTTATCAGTTTGGATACGCTGGCTTATGAACTGAAGGTTCATCCAGTCACTATTTCCAAATATTTTCAAAAATATTATGGTTGCACTTTAAGCGATTACATGAGAAAAATTAAAGTTGAAAAAGCATTACAATTGATTAATCATTCTTCCAAATCACTGTCAGAAATTGCTTATTTATGTGGCTTTTCAGATCAAAGCCATATGATCAGACTATTTAAATATTATCTTGGTTTTACGCCGAAAGCTATATCAAGACTTTAATCTCTTACACTAATATTATTCTATTTTTATAAAAGCAAACTATTTTATTTTGCTTTATATGTTAATGTTATGTGTAAAAATAACGATAAATAAATCAGGATGAACTTTATATATCATTTAGGCTACCAAATATTCTTGAATAGATTCATATCAAATTAATAAATTCAAAATGAGAAAAATTAACAAGCTATTATTATTAACCTACTTATTGTCAGTTGCATATTTGACATTTTCTCAGAATTTGAAAAAGCAGGAAATTACCAATGTTGTTACCCAAATAGCTTCTCTCGTAAAAGAAAATTATGTTTTTGAGAATAGAGCTCAAACTATATCAGAAGGACTACTCTCAGAGCTGAAACATGGGAAGTTTAATAGTATAAAAACATGGCAAACATTGGCTGATAGCCTGACATCTACTTTGCAAAGCTTGAGTAATGACAAGCACATGTATGTGAGGAATGAACCAAAAACAGTAAAAGAACTTATTGAATCTGAAAGTAAAATAACTGATGAATCGGCTATTCAAACCAGTGAAGACCCATTTTATTATAGTACTGGGGCAGTTGAGAATAATTTTGGATTTAGTGAAGTGAAAATTTTAAAGCAAAACATTGGGTACATAAGACTTTCAGAAATCAACTTCTCCGAAAAGAGTTTGCCAACTTTATATGCGGCTATGCAGTTTATTAGTCATACTAAAGCTTTGATAATAGATTTGCGTGACAATGGTGGCGGTGGCAGTGAAGTGGGTGCCGTATTAGCCTCATACTTTTTACCACGGGATATTACACTGTTGGAATTTAAAAATAGAACTGGAGATACATCTTACAGTAAAACAGTAACCTGGTTGACTGAGAAAAAATACGATAACCCACTTTATATTATCGTCAATGAGAAAACAGGTTCTGCAGCAGAAGCGTTTGCTTTTTGTTTGCAGAATCAGAAGAGAGCAACAATTGTAGGAAAGCATTCTGCCGGTGCTGCAAACATGAATTCGTGGTACACTATAAATGATAATTTGTTTGTATCTGTTTCAACCTCGGCGCCAACAATTCCTGGCACTCAGAAATCATGGGAATCGACAGGTGTAATACCTGATTTTGAAGTTGAATCAGGAAATGAGATTGAAACTATTTTTGGAATTTTAAATAAATAAAAATGCAA
>CAZXHP010000279.1:0-4160 GCA_964639655.1 uncultured Mariniphaga sp. | reverse complement strand
TTTTTTTAATAACCTGTTAGCGTCCGGCAGCAGCCGGACCTGACAGCGTTAACTGCGAATTATTTATGGAAACAAAACTTTCACTACTGATTATAACATTCTTTTTGGGAGCTTTGCAGCTTTTTGCACAGGACCAGTTCACCCTGGCCAAAGAAGGTCAGCAGGCTCCTGATTTTTCATTTGAAATGAATGATGGAAAAACCCAAAAACTTTCCGAATTGAAAGGCAAAGTGGTTTGGTTAACCTTTTTTGCCACCTGGTGTGGTCACTGCCGAAGGGAATTGCCTCACCTGCAAAAGGACATTTACGAAAAGTTTGGTAGCCGAAACGACTTTGAACTGCTGGTAATTGGCCGCGAACATACGCGGGAAGAAATCGACAAATTCAAAGCAGAACAAAATTCTAACCTCCCGTTTTATCCCGACCCAAAGCGGGAAATCTTTTCCAAATATGCCGGTCAGAATATTCCGCGCAATTTTATCATCGACAAATCGGGAAAGATTGTGGTTTCATCGGTAGGTTTTAATGAAGAGGAATTTCAGAAATATATTGAAAAAACGGAAGAACTGCTGAAAAAATAAGACCGCGATTTATTTTTCTATCCGAATGCGTGCATCCACCGCCAAAATTTCTTTCTCATTCCCCAGAAGCGGATTAATATCGAGCTCTTTAATTTCGGTGGCAAAACGCAGCAGTCCGGAAAGTCGTACAATAATTTTCTCGAAAAGCGGAATATTTATGCCTTCCTGTCGCCGGTAACCTTTTAAAAGCTTGTACGATTTAAGCTGCCGCAGCATGGATTTCGCCTCTTTTTTGGAGAGCGGAGCCAAACCAGAGGCTACATCTTTCAGCACTTCTACGTAAATACCACCCATACCGCAAAGCACCACATGTCCGAAATTCTGCTCGTAGGTTGCTCCCAGGAAAAGTTCAATTCCCGACGCCATTTGTGCCACCAGAACACCTTCCACGCCTTCAATTTCGTTCAGGTGGTGAAATTCTTTCCGCACCTGTGTCCCATTCCGGATGTTTAGTACCACACCGCCCACGTCGGTTTTGTGCACCGGACCAACCACTTTCATTACCACGGGAAATCCAATTTTCATGGCAGCCAGTACTGCTTCGGTTTCTGTTTTAGCCACAATTTCTTTTACGCGAGGAATACCCGCAGCATCAAACAACCGGTGAATAACTTCCGGCGGCTGATAACCGTTTTCAGCATTCTCAACAATATTTCTGATGGCATCCACATCGATACCTTTTTTGAAAATTTCTGCCGGCGCCGGTGGCGGCGTATGAATCACTTTGGTAAGCGCCCTGCCCAGCAAAACCTCATCGGGGAAGTTCACATTCCCATGCGAAAGAAAATAGGAAACATCTTCTTTTACATTTATAATAGATGGCAAAATCGGGTAAACCGGTTTTTTGCATTTTTTCATTTTTTTATCGAGAACTTCATAAACATCCCGAATAGGAAAAAGACCCGGGCTACCGAAAATGACCGCCATGCCGTCCACATCGAAATCGTTTTCACAGGCATCCACAATTTCGCCCAGTTGTTCTGCAGTTCCGGTTGCCAGAAAATCGATGGGATTTTCCACTGACGAACCGGGAAAAAGTTTTTCTTTCAGCATTTGTTTGGCAGGCGAATCCGGTATCTGAGGTATTTTCAGACCGCCATCTTCCAATGCATCGGTGAGCATTACACCCGGACCGCCGGCATGGGTAATAATAGCCAGTTTCCGGCCTTTCAGTTCCTTGCACATAAACACGTTGGCCACGGTGGTGAGTTCTTCCCGGCCATAACAGCGGACAATACCAGCTTTGCGAAAAAGCGCTTCAACAGCAGCATCAGAACTTGTCAGTGCTCCCGTATGCGAGGAAGCCGCCCGGCTACCGGCTTTTGAACTGCCCGATTTGATGGCAGCAATTTTACAACCTTTCCGAATGAGCGACGACGCATGAAAAAGCAGTTTATCGGGATTATCGATGTTTTCGATATACAGCAATTTCACTTTGGAACTCACACCCGGATCATACGTTTCGTCGAGGTAAGCGAGCACATCTTCCACTCCGGTCTGAGCACTGTTTCCCACCGAAAATACGTTGGCAAACCGAAGTCCTTTTGGGATTCCCGACTCCATAATAAAAACGGCCGTTGCGCCGGAACCGGAAATAAAATCGCACCCATGTGGAGTTAACGGTGGAATGGGCGTAGTAAAAACGCTGGCATGGTGCGGAGTCATCACGCCAATACAGTTGGGGCCAATCAAACAAGCTTTGTGCCGGTTAACCACATCAACAATTTCCTTCTCCAGCTTTTTTCCTTCTTCGCTGGTTTCGCCAAAGCCGGCTGAAATAATGATAAATGCTTTTGTATTTTTTTGAGATGCCAAAACTTCAACTGCCGGCAAACAATACTGCGCGGGGATGGCCAGAATAGCCAAATCCACTTCCGGCAATTCTTCCACCGACGCGAATGCCGGAATCCCCTGAATTTTTTTTTCTTTCGGATTAACTACAAACAATTCGCCCTTAAAAGCGTGTTCGGTGAGGTTTTTTACAATTTTCCCGCCGGGCTTCATAATGTTGTTGGAAGCCCCGATAACAGCGATATTTTCAGGTTTGAACAGCTTTTCGTTTATCATTTCAAATTGTTTACCGGTTGTAAAAATACACAATTCAAAGGCATTGATTCCTGACATATTTCAATCTGTGGTTTTCTCCATCCACCGGAAATCTCTATTTTTGACCAAACTTCTTTAATGAGCGAAAAAAAAGAACAGAAAGTTGTCGTTTTTGTAACCTTTACACCTGCCGATAAAAACCTCATTTTAAACGGAATAAAACTGGCGTCGGTGTTTAAAAAGGAACTTTGCCTGGTTTATCAAACCAACAACAGAAAAACCAACAATAGTGAAAAAATAAAACAACGGCTGATGGCATTTACGGTGCCTCTCAAACAGGAAATTCCAACTCTGAAAACATCGGTTTTAATTTTAAAAGTCAACCTGCGGGAATCACCGGAAATTCTGGCCGACGATCATGAAGCCATTCTTCTGATAGCTGATTCGGCCCGGTTTAAAACATACTCCAAAGCTGTGACCGAAAGTCCTGTACCTTTTCTGTTTGTCCATTCAAATGGGCCGGTCTCAATGTTCAAAAATATCGTTTTACCCATAGACCTGAGAAAAGAAATCAGTGACTCCACACTTTGGAGTTCCTGGTTTGGAAGATTCAACCAGGCAAATGTTATCGCCATTGCTGCCAACGACAAAAACCGTGAATCGCAAACACAGGTTGCCCGGAATGTTGATTTCGCCAAAAAACTTTTTCTTAAACTCAACGTTAGCCACAAAATGTTTAAAGGCCGAAAATCCAGTTTGCAAAACAGCTTCGAAGCGCTGGATTTTGCCCTTTCTGAAAATGCTGATTTACTGATTCTTCTGGGAAGTTCGGTTATTACGCCCCTCGACTGGTTGATTGGTCTTCCCGAAAGAAAAATTGTTAGAAATGCAGGGAACCTTCCGGTTTTGCTGGTGAATCCAAGACGCGACAATTATATTTTGTGTGACTGAAAAATTTAAAATGTAATTTCTACTTTTAAAATAAATTTCCTACTTTTATCTAAAATTAAAATGCAATATACCATGACTGATTTTAACACGCTGGAAATTTGGTTTGTAACCGGGAGTCAGCATTTATACGGAAAAGAAACATTAAAGCAGGTCGATGCCGATTCGGCAGAAATAGTAAAGGGTTTGAACGCTTCAGGAAAAATGCCTGTTCAGATTGTTTTTAAACCTGTGGTAAAAACGCCGGATGAAATTCTGGACATTTGTGTGCAGGCCAGCGCAAACAAAAACTGCATTGGGGTAATTACCTGGATGCACACTTTTTCGCCGGCCAAAATGTGGATTGGCGGACTGAAAGCGCTGAGCAAACCTTACATGCACCTGCACACCCAGTTTAACCGCGATTTGCCCTGGAGCGAAATTGACATGGATTACATGAACCTGCACCAGAGCGCCCACGGCGATCGCGAATACGGGTTTATCAACACCCGCATGCGGAAAAACCGCAAGGTGATTGTTGGCCACTGGAAAGATGAAAACGTGCAGAACCAGGTGGCCGTTTGGTGCCGCACAGCCATTGGCTGG
>CAZXHP010000278.1:876-4248 GCA_964639655.1 uncultured Mariniphaga sp. | reverse complement strand
TACAGCTGGACCTCGGAGCCGGCAGGATTTTCATCAACGGAGGCCAACCCGCAGGTAATGCCGGCAGAAACAACTGTTTATAGTGTTTCTGTAAATGATGGGGAAAGTACGAGCTCAGGAGATGTAACAGTCGTTGTAAACCCGTTGCCGGATATTGTTTGTCCGGAATACGGTACATTCTGCGAAGGCGACGATGAAGTTACATTTATCGAAAACGGCGTTTTTACTTATCAGGATAATGTAATTACCAGTTGGAATCCAACAGAATCCGGAGTATTCAGTATTACCTACACGGTTACCGATGCAGTAACCAGTTGTGAAAATTCCTGCATATTTAGTATTGTGGTACATGAAGCTCCGTATGTGGACGCCGGGCAAGATAAGGCCATTGGATATGGAGAAACCATCACCCTTAATGAAGCAACCGCTTCAGGTGCCGGAAATCTCATCTATTCCTGGGAACCGGCTGAGTTGCTTGATGACCCTGCCGTGCTCAATCCAATAATAGGTGAGTTGTTGACGACAACTGTATTTACATTGACTGTAACTGATGACAATGGATGTTCTGCCAGTGACCAGGTGACAGTTTCAATTACAGGCACACCACTTGTAGTAAATCCTGCTGCCAGTCCGTTAACAATCTGTTTGGGAGAAACATCGCAATTGTCGGCCAATACCGGAGGCGGTTCAGGAAATTACACCTATAGCTGGACCTCGGAGCCGGAAGGATTTATATCAACAGATTCCAACCCGCAGGTAATGCCCGAAGAAACAACTACTTATAGCGTTTTAGTAAATGATGGGGAAAGTACGAACTCCGGAGATATAACAGTCGTTGTAAACCCGTTGCCGGATATTGTTTGTCCGGAATACGGTCCGTTCTGTGAAGGCGACGATGAAGTTACATTTACTGAAAATGGTATTTTTACTTATCAGAATGATAACATTACTGGTTGGGATCCATCAGAAGCAGGAAAATTCGATATTATCTTTACAGTTACCGATGCAGGAACCGGTTGTGAAAATTCCTGTGAATTTAGCATTGTGGTCAATTCACTTCCGTCGGAACCGACACTCAATTCCAACACTCCGGTTTGTTCAGGAGACGACGCAGTATTTACGATCACCGGCACCGCTGATAATTTGATTACCTACGCTATTGACGACGGCTCTGACCAGACAGTATCTCTTGATTCAGAAGGGACAGCTGAAGTAACAGTCACCGCCGTTACAGCCAATACATCTATGGTTCTTAAGCAAGTCAGCGACGGTACATGTCAGCGCTCTTTGTCTGCAAGTGAAACAGTACAGGTAAATTTGCTGCCAGATGTGACTTGCCCTGCTGATTTCGCGATATCTGAAGAGGATGATGAACTAATTCTTGCAGAATTAGAAGGAATCTCCCCGGCAGGTGGAATTTTCACAATAATAGAGGAAGGTATTCCTGTAGAAATAACTTCTGTGAACCCTGCCTATGGAGAGGCAATTTATGAGATTATTTATACAGTTACGAACAACGAAACCGGATGCAAAAATTCTTGTGATTTTACCATTACTGTTAATCCTGCCCTGGAAACATATGAACTTACAATTCTTTCAAATCCGGAAGGGGGAGGCACAACAAATCCCGCAGGGGGGCAACATACCTGTGCTTCTGGTTCGGTTGTAAATATTACAGCTACACCAACCATTGGTTATCAGTTTGTCAACTGGACAGGTGATGTCGCTGATGCAACCAGTGCTACCACAACTGTTCTAATTGATGGTGACAAGACCGTAACAGCAAACTTTCAGCAGGTACAGTTGAATGGTTCAGTTACTGCTTTCGCTATTCCTTCTTTAAACGAACCAATTATTGGGGAACAGTTAAGTGTATCTCTTGATATTGATATGTCAGGTGTTGATTTTCCGCATAACAAATTGGGTGCATTCTCTGGCACTTTTAAATGGGATTCGTCAAAATTAGAGTACCGGGGACATTCCGGAATATCTGCTGGTTTTATCGGAGTAGTAAATAGCGACAATGCATCTTCCGGAGAAATCACTTTCAATGGAATCAATATTGATGGAGCTTCCGGTAATTTTACCATTTTAACAATAGAACTCGATGCAGTTGATATTGGTTTAAGTGAATTTGACCTGAATTTTTCCGCACTGGCTGCAACATCTGATTTTGAAAACCTGTTGCCAATACTTACAGTGAATGATGCGATAGTTGAAGTAAAACGCGGACCTTTATTAACAATAGAAAAAACAGCCGACAAGGAAAGTGTTAGTGAATCTGGCGAAGAAATAATTTACACAATTACAGTTGAAAATGCTGGCGGTGTAAATCTGACCAATGTTGTTTTAACCGATGAATTTGCCGGAAGCGCTATCCTTGAAAGCGGAGACATCAATGAAGACGGAGTGCTTGATGTAGGTGAAACCTGGATTTACAAAGCTTACTATACAGTCACCCAGGCAGATTTGGATTTGGGAGCTGATTTGGTTAACATCGCCTCGGTGGAAAGCGACCAGACGGGAAAATTAGAAAGTATTGTAACGACTATTTGTAATGCAGGCATAAATACTGTCGATTTGGGTAATACCGATGTATATGAATTAACAAGCACTACTTCTAACCGTCGATCAGTACCGGTTTCCTTCGGTGAGTCGGGAGAAATCCAGAGCATCACAGTTTACCACAATGGTGGAACAGGCGATGTTCTGTTGGGAGTTTATTCAGACGCATCGGGCAGGCCTGAGTCGTTGCTGGGAGTAACCTCGTCAACAGCTATTAACTCAGAGTCAGGCTGGCAGACAGTATCTCTTTCACTTCCTGTAAGTGTAGTTTCAGGTCAGACAGTATGGTTAGCCTGGGTATTTGAGTATAATCCGGGACTTCGTTATGAAGTAGGTCCACCTTCCAGGGCGCATTCTTCTGCCAGCTGGTCGGGAGGGATGCCATCAGGATTTGGGCCGTCAATATTTGGTAATTACAGGTATTCGATTTACTGTAGTTATGTACCTTCAGGAGAAACACCTGAACTGGAAGTTTTACCTGCAGCACTGGATTTGGATTACAATTCAGGATCCAGCCAGTCTTTTAGTATAATTTCGAATACTAACTGGATAGTAACATTGGAAGCTGACTGGCTTGAAGTTTCACCGTCATCGGGCAACGGTAACGGCACTGTTACGGTAACAGCCAGTTCTTCCAATACCGGTACATCATCAAGGACAGCCACGGTTGCAGTATCCGGTTCAGGAGTCGCTTCGCGTACGGTAACGGTAACCCAGGTTAATCAGCCGGAGGTTACGGCAACAGCAGGTGTTACCGATGTATATGAATTAACAAGCACTACTTCTAACCGTCGATCAGTACCGGTT
>CAZXHP010000278.1:0-776 GCA_964639655.1 uncultured Mariniphaga sp. | reverse complement strand
AGGATTTGGGCCGTCAATATTTGGTAATTACAGGTATTCGATTTACTGTAGTTATACTCCCGGTACCTCAGAAGAATTTAAGTCTGCTGAAATTAAAACGCCAGTCATTAAATTTGATGATTTCAAGGTTTACCCGAATCCGTTTAATGAAAACGTAACATTTGAATTTGTATCTGCAGTAGATGCACGTGCTTTCCTTGGTATATATAATATTCAGGGACAGCTTGTTTCGGTACTGATGGAAGAGAATGTAAAAGAAGATGTGGTGAATCGTGTTGAATTTACTCCGGTTGATGTCGCCTCAGGTATTCTGATTTACAGGCTCATCCTTGATGATGATGTAAATACCGGCAGACTGATATACAGAAAATAATGTCCGTCTGAGAAGGAGACCTGGCAACTGAATAAATAAAAGTGTCCGATATTTGTTGACCAGGAAAATACCTTCTTTAAAAACGAAGAGGCTGGCTCAGAGGAGTCCAGCCTCTTTCTGTGTTTAACGAATAGCTGAATTTACTTTTTTATAACCTTTTCCCTGAAGATATGTTTGTTGTTTTCAATAACCACCAGATAAACTCCCGGTGCATTTCCCGATAAATCTATGGTGGTAACTTTAGCGATTATACGGCCGGTTTTTACTTTACTGCCATTTGCCTGATAAACAGTGTAAGAGTCGCCGGAAAAAACTGTTTCCAGCTTCAGAATTAAATCATTTGACACAGGATTGGGATACAGCTCCGGGCCAAAAAAGTCTCCGGTTAGCGATTTGCTGCCGG
>CAZXHP010000277.1:0-4284 GCA_964639655.1 uncultured Mariniphaga sp. | reverse complement strand
TGGATAACCGATGGCCCGAAAAAATTCTTTTTACTTTGCCAGAATGAAATTCCTAACTGGGAGTTAAATTTTAACCCCTCATATAAGTCTATCTGCAACAAGTTGCTTACCTGGGTTTCAAGCACCCGGTTTGTGTTGTAAACCTTGTTTAACTTTCCGGTCAGTGCGTCCAGTTCTTCCTGGCTCTTGTACAAATATGAGGCCGGAAGACTGACAGGCTCCAGCGGAAAGGTTTTTTCAGGATCGGCCTCACCAAGACCGGTCATCCTGTCCATAAAAGATGCCCGTACCGTTAAATCGTTCAGCACCTTCGGCGAAAAATTATTTCGGATATTGGCATTGAATGTGTACCTTTTATAGTCGGTCCCCGTAACAATACCTTTTTCATCATAATATCCAAGACCTATACGGTAATTGGTATTTTTTGTTCCCCCGGTTACATTAAAGTCCGTATTGCTAACAATTCCCCTCCGGTAAAACATTCCCTGGAAATCATAGTTGTTGTTAAAGGCCGGGTTCAGACTGTCTGTGAGTTCCAGTGGCATCACACGCGCCCGTGCCTCACCATAAGGGCCCCACTGGGTGTAAAGCGGCAACTCATTTTCAATAAGATTCAACTTAAACTGCCTGTCGGCTGCACCTGTGTAAACACTGAAAAGGTCAGGCCTTACCGTTATCCCGTAATAGGTGTTAAAACGGAAGATCGGTTCCCCCGCCTTTCCTCTTTTTGTCTTAATCAGAATAACGCCGTTTGCCCCCCGTGAACCATAGATGGCCGCTGCCGATGCATCTTTCAATATGTCAATCGATTCCACATCAGCAGGATTCAATGATGACAAGTAATCGGTATGCGTGGCGTCATATCCTGCCAAATCTTCCAGCGTGGTTGGAACTCCGTCAATGACATATAATGGGGAACTAAGACCATGGACCAGATCCATGTCACTTGAGACATAAGTGTTACCCCGGATTAGAAGGCCGCCACCTGACATACCGGGTGCCCCCGAACGAACCAGATTCTGAACTCCGGCTGCCTTGCCAGCAAGTAATGTAGAAAGGGAGGCTGACGGTATCTCAGAGATCGTTTCAGAGGAGACACTTACCACCGACGCGGTAACCCTTTTCTTGTGAACCTCCTGGTAACCAATAACAACAGTCTCACCCAACTCTACAACACTGGATTCCATCTCCACATCGACCGTCAATTCACCCATCCCCACAGGTACCTCGCGGGTATTATAACCTATAAATGAAAATACCAGGGTAATTTTCCCTTCCGGTACCATTAATGTATATTCTCCCGACGAACTGGTCGCGGTACCCGTCGTGGTCCCGGCCACCGTAATGTTCACCCCCGGCAAAAGCTCACCGTTTGAAGCATCGGTCACTTTACCGCGAACCAACCTCTGCTGCGCCTGGACATGAGCCGAAATGCCCAATACCAGAAACAACACAAAAATAAATGTTAGTGTCTTTAACAATTTGCATTTAAATCCCATAGTTTTAATTTTTTTATTGTACTAATTGAATTAAGCTTAATGGCTTACTTTGATAAATCTCCCAGTTCCCAAACTGATGACTGTTCTTTTGACTTTAGCATTTTGAAATTTTCCATAGGCGCGATTTTTAGATTTTAATTTATTCTATTTTGGCTTTTATAAATTCTTTTGTAAAAACTATATTAGTTTTCTTTTTGGTCTTATCAGGTAACTGATAAACATCATTTTAAAATTCTGAATAGCTGAAAATTTTTATATTTTTTTTATCAACAGGCCTAACTATTCTTTTACTTTTTCTTAATTTTTTACTATTTTCACTGGGTAAAGTTGTTTTAACAATTAATCTAAAATATTACAGTTGCCTGATAATCATCCTACGTGAGGAACAAATGTATCGGTAATCTCAATAGATATATATGAGTATTTTATTGAAAAATAATACTATTTTAATATGATTCCAACTCTTGAAAAAGTAGAAGCCAACGTTAACCATTCCTTCCACGTAAATCACATGATACTGAAACACTTTCCTTCTCCACTACATTTTCATCCCGAAGTAGAAATTTTACTTGTCGTTCAAGGAACAGGGACACGTTTTGTCGGGGACTCCGTGGAACGATTCGTGCCTGGAGATTTAGTAGTAATTGGATCCAATACTCCCCATGTGTGGTACAGCGACAGATACCCCCTTCAAAAGGAAGTCAAAAATATATCAGAGGCAATTTACATTATGTTTGACCCTGAAATATTCGGAGAACAATTCTGGTGTTTACCGGAGTCTAAAAGTATCAGAAAAATAGTTGAATTGGCCAACAGAGGCCTTAAACTGGTTGGGGAAGCAAAAGATGAGGTTTCATTGTTAATGAAAATTATTTCTGATTCTGTTGGTTTTAAACGAGTATGTCTTTTACTGAATATGTTGGAAATAATTGCTTTAAGTGATGAATATACTTATCTTTCAAGCCCTTATTTTCAAAATATAATTGATAAAAATGATTCGGACAGACTCAACAAGGTCTATGAATATGTTATCAGTAACTTTACACGCGAAATAACTCTTGACGAAGCAGCTTCGGTAGCAAACTTTTCAACTCCGGCCTTTTGCCATTATTTCAAAAAAAGGGTAAACAAAACATTTATACAGTTTTTAAATGAAATCAGAGTTGGGCATGCTTGCCGTTTGTTAGTGGATGAAAACTATCCGGTAGCTGACATATGCTTTATGTGCGGATTTAATAATATATCTTACTTTATTAAACAATTCAAAATAATTACCGGGTTAACTCCATTAAATTATCGAAAAAAATTTAACGAAGAAATTTAGCTTATTTACATAATATTTCTTTGACGGGACATCTTTATACGGGTTATCGTCGTGGTCAAATAAGCCGAATTCACCTTCAATAAACATAGTATAAACAGCCTCAAAATAGTTTCTATGTCTAAAATCTATCCCGAGTAATACAAATGTTTATGCTTTTTGTTTTTTAAAAGTTTTTCGCCTTTAGAGTTCAGACAATCGTTTAATTGATGGCAGAGCGATTAAATGCGATGGGATAATCTTGTCGGAAAGGACCCAAAGCATCTTGCTGAGAGGAATCTTTGATATGTTCCCGGAGCACAGGAAACAGTCAGAAGCAGCAAACATTTTTTCGGGAAAAACGGTACAAGGAAATTCAAACGAAAGCGATAAAAAGCGGACGGGGCCAATATTTTCCAGCTTCCTCATTTCTGCTAAACAATTCCTCAATTCGGCTAAATCCAATTAAAGGCTTTCAATGACATTTGTTTCAGTATTCATTTTTAACAAAATTCAAATAAAAAATTATGACACATCAAAATGACACATCAGGTGTTGGCTCTCCTAAAATTGAGCAAAAACGTGTAGCCCTTGTCACCGGGGCTAACCAGGGAATCGGTTTTCAGGTTGCAAAGGAACTTGCGGTTAATGGCTTCTTTGTGTATGTCGGTTCACGGGATTTTGAAAAGGGAAAAATCGCCGCAGAAAAAATCGGCCCGAACGCACGACCCCTTCAACTCGATGTAACGGATAAAGCGTCTGTTGCTGCGGCGTCCGAAACGATCCGGACGGTGTATAGCAGTCTCGACCTGCTGGTAAACAATGCGGCAATATCACATGCAGGCAAACCGGGCAGAACACTCGAAGAGATAATATCAGACGGTCGCGCAAGCATTGCCTCAGTCGATGAAGTACGGGCAATATTCGAAACGAACGTGTTTGGTGTTATTGCTGTAACACAAGCTATGCTTCCGCTGCTTAAAGAATCGCCGTCCGGCATGATTGTGAATGTAACGAGTAGTGTCGGATCATTGACACTAAATTCAAATCCCGATAATCCATACCGCTCTGTTTTTAGTATCGGTTATGGAGCTTCTAAGACTGCGTTGAATGCTATTACTTTAGCCTTTTCCATCGAGTTGGAACCAACAAATATCAAGGTTTATGCTGCAAGTCCCGGCTTTACAGCCACAGCGCTCAATAATTTCCAGGGCACCGAAACGCTGGAAGAGGGTGCCCGGAATGTTGTCCGTGCTGCTCTTGGTGAAAACGATTCCACGGCTATTTTCACAGGACAGGATGGACCTTACCCCTGGTGATTTTATTCTCCGGAAACAGCAGACAACGTTTTCAAAGCTAACAATGGAAGGACTAATTGGACAGGAAGAAAATCCATACAACATAACCAGCGATATTTTTGTTACCGATTATGTTGTTATTATCTTTTCAGTATGAAAAAAGAAGAGAATATTCACCGGTTTGTTT
>CAZXHP010000276.1:0-4304 GCA_964639655.1 uncultured Mariniphaga sp. | reverse complement strand
GAAAAGTTCGCTTTACTACTATTTTGCCAGCAAGGAAGATTTGTTTCAGGCAGTGATAATGAAAGAGGTGGAAATTCTGGCACACGAACTGGAAATTGTAATCAACCGCAACACCGACCCGGTTGACAAGCTGCGTGATTACGTGTTAACCAAGCTTACCACATTTCGTAACCTGGCTAACTTTTACCATGCCATTGAAAACGATGTCACTGCCATCGAGTTTATTGAAGAAGTGAAACGGCGTTATGAACAGGATGAAATTCGGATGATTAAACGTATTCTTATTGAGGGAGTGCGCAAAAACGAATTTGAAATTTACGACTTTAATCTGGCAGCCATTGGTATTACAACAGCCATAAAAGGTTTGGAAATGCCGCTTTCAGCCGGAAATTACGGCACTGTAAACCTCGAGCGCAGTGTGGATATTATTCTGAAAATTATTTGCTACGGAATAATGAAACGGTAAAAAGAGTAAAAGGCCGGTTCAACAACCGACCTTTCCTCTATCAACCTAAACCTAAACTAAACCAAAAACCAAACCATTTGTGTGTAGTGAGCTAAGTATGTCATTAAAACGCAGGAGTTGCAAAAAGGTTTAATTTTTTCACAAAAAATTCTGATTTTCTTTCAACCACTGCATAAAGTTTTCATTATTAACGCAATAAAAATCTGAATTTTTATAAGTTTCTGTCCATGAAACCGGAGCTTTTGCTTTTTTGTTTCCCCATTTGAATTCGAAACCGGTTAACCGGCCATCTTTTTCTTCTACCAAATCTAACTCAACACCCGAGTATGTGCGCCAAAAATAACGGTTTGCAAAAGCGTCGTTATACGCATTTATTTTCATTCGTTCTGTCAGCAGAAAATTTTCCCATAGTTGTCCCCGGTCGTTTCTTATTTGGAGGGAGTTAAAATTGTTTATCAGTGTATTTCTTACGCCGGTATCGTAAAAATAAATTTTATCCATTTTTACCACTTCTTTTCGCAGGTTTCGGCTAAACCCTGACAACCTGAAAATAACAAAGCTTTTCTCAAGCAAATCAATATAATTAATTAGTGCCTCTCTGTGTATTTGCAGTGTGGAGGCCAGTTCCTGCAAAGAAACCAATTGCCCGGTCTGGTAGGCCAGCAATCGCAACAACTGGTTTAGTTTTTCCGGATATTTAATACTTGCCAGTGACAAGATATCCTTGTATAAATAGGAATTACATAAATCATTCAGATATTTTATTTTTTGATTGAAATTTTGCCAGGAAAATACTTCAGGATATGTTCCGTAAAGGATTAATTCTTCAAGGTGCTGTGTCGTTTCAAAATCATTCATTCCGGTAAAATTTTGCCACTCTAAAATGGAAACCGGATACAGATTATTTGTAATTATTCGTCCGGTTAGCGGTTCATTAACGCGATTTGCCAAATCGAGAGAAGACGAGCCCGTAACAATAATTTTTAATTCCGGGAGATTGTCGAAAAGAATTTTCAGATTGATTCCAATGTCGGGAATTCTTTGGGCTTCATCAATAAAAAGCAGATTATAACCTTCTGTAAGTCCTTTTAATTTAGAGAAATCACGGGAAGAAAGGACATCATTGTAAAGCTGCTCGTCGGCATTTATTTTTAATACTTTTCCCTGAAAGCTGCTGATAACCGAATTAACCAGTGTTGTTTTTCCAACCTGCCTTGGTCCGTAGAGTACAATAATTTTTCGTTTGCCCCGAAGCTGTTGCTCTATTTTTTCCTCAATCGCTCTTTTAATCATCACTTTTTTTTCCAAAGTTAATGATTTTTGGAGAAAACCGTAGGAATTCGCACTAATTTCTTCGGTCAACCGTAGTAATTCGCACTAATTTCTTCGGTCAACCAAAGAAAATTATAGTTTTTTTTCTATTCCAACTCTATAATCATTACCGACCTGGCCGGAACTTTTACTTGAGAAAGATCAGCAATATTGGAGGATGTAATGATTTCCCTGCCGGAAGAGTAGCCTTTCAAAATTTCTCTGAAACGCTCAGTAGAAAGCGCTTTTTCTTCGGTATTTTTATTCAGAACAACCATTACTGCTTCATCTTCATTGTAACGGAAATACGTATAAATTCCGTCTTCAGGCACAAAGTGCATCAGCTTGCCGTGGTGAATTACTTCCTTGTTTTTTCGCCAGTTTTGAATGGTGGAAAGATATTGCTGCATCTCTTTTTGCGCGGCAGTCAGGCCTTCTCCGGTAAGTGCATTCACTTTATGGTCGGCCCAGCCGCCGGGAAACTCTGCGCGAATATCTCCGTGGTGGTCGCCGGGATGGGTCATCAATACTTCGGTACCGTAGTAAAACTGCGGAATTCCGCGCATGGTCAGAAAATAAGCCATCGCTATTTTCAGCAAATTTTCATCTTCGCCCAGTTGCATGTACATCCGCGACATGTCGTGGTTGTCGGGAAAAATGACCAGGTTCCACGGGTCGGCATACAGAAAATCGTTGGCCAGCATTTCATATAGCGTCACAAGTCCTGAGCCCCAGGTTTCCTTCTCGCGAAGTCCGCGACTTACGGCATCCTGCAGTGGAAAATCCATCAGACTGGGCAGGGAACAATGGTAACCATCGATGTTGTTTTTCCCTTTTTGCCAGTAGGAAACAATGGCCGGGTTCAGGCTCCACTCTTCGCCCACAATATTAAAATGTGGATATTCTTCCAGTACTTTTTCGGTCCAAACAGCCATCATCTCTTTATCGGGGTATGGCCAGGTATCCTGCCTGATGCCTTCCAGTCCGGCATATTCAATCCACCAGATGCTGTTCTGAATGAGGTAGGTAGCCATAAACGGGTTTTTCTGGTTCAGGTCGGGCATGGTGGGCACAAACCAGCCATCGGCCATGGCGCTGCGGTCGGCCTCCGAGGCATGCGGATCCTGGTTTACCGTGCGGCGGTGCGATGTGATTTTGTAATCCGGATAGTGGTTAATCCAGTCGGCCATGGGCAGGTCGTCCATCCACCAGTGTTCCGAGCCGCAGTGGTTGAAAATCATGTCCATAATCAGTTTCATGCCGCGTTTATCCAGTTCTTCGTTCAGTTCCAGGTACTCTTCGTTTGAACCGTAACGCGGGTCAACCCGGTAAAAATCGGTGGTAGAGTAACCGTGGTACGAAACCCGGGTCATGTTGTTTTCCAGCACCGGATTGAGCCAAACGGCCGTAAAACCCAAATCCTGTAAATAATCGAGCGAATTGATGATGCCGCGGATATCTCCGCCGTGCCGTCCGTCGCGGTCGTTGCGGTTGGGTTTTTCCTTCATCCCCTCCACCTGGTCGTTGCCGGGGTTGCCGTTTACAAACCGGTCGGGGGTAATCAGGTAAATCACATCCGAAGTGTTGAATCCTTTCCGTTCTGCCGACCCTTTTTCACGGGCTTTCAATTCGTAAGAATATGTTTCAACGGTTTTTTCGTCGTTTTTAAACTGAATTTCAAAACTTCCCGGTTGCACATTTTGGTCCAGTTTCAAATCGATGAACAGGTAATTTGGATTTATCACTTTGGAAACGGAATACAAGGTTACGCCGGGGTATTCCAGCAAAACTTCAGTAGCTGAAATATTTTCGCCGTAAACCATCAGTTGCAGGTCGGGCGATTTCATACCGGCCCACCAAAACATGGGTTCCACACGTTTCAAATCTGTGGTTGAGGAAAATACATTGAGGGTAATGAAAATAATGAACGTTGAGATGAGTACCTTTTTCATTTTTTCGTTTTTTACATTATGCTGTTAAACCGATATTATTGTTCAAATTCTTTATTACTGTTTCCTTCAACGGTGACTGACTTGTTCCACACTTCCACCTGTGCCGGTTTTTCTGAATGATTGACAATGGTAAACAGGTCTTTTTTCATGGTCACCTCCAAGTGAGCGCCCCTGAAATCGATGCGAAACGACCAGCTTTTCCATTTTTTGGGTAAAAACGGATGGAAAATCAGCCTGCCGTTTTTCACACGAACACCGCCAAACCCCATCACAAACGCCATCCAGGTACCGCCCATGCTGGTAATGTGCAAACCATCATCAGTGTCACTGTTGTAGTCGTCCAAATCGAGGCGCGCCGTCCGCAGGTACATTTCGTACGATTTTTCTTCGTAACCAATTTTGGCAGCCAGAATGGAGTGTACACACGGCGAAAGCGACGATTCATGTACCGTTAGTGGCTCGTAAAAATCGAAATGGCGTTTCAAATCATCTGCCGAAAAATCGTTTTCGAACCAGAACATGCTTTGCAGTGTATCAGCCTGTTTGATGTAGCACGATCGGAGAATACGGTCCCA
>CAZXHP010000275.1:0-4319 GCA_964639655.1 uncultured Mariniphaga sp. | reverse complement strand
TTCGAACTGCAGCAGGTTGGTATAAATTTTTACCGACGATTTATAATTGTCCATCCCGGGTGTGGTATAATCGGCATTGGTTCCCGTGCCGGGGGTGAAGTTCACCACTTCGAGGCCCAGATTGCGGCTCCAGTCCACGATTTGCCGGTTGTACCATTCGTAAGGCGGCATAAACCAGCGGGCTTCGGCAGGTTTGACGCCGAATTTTTCCAGTTCCCGGAAATTGTTTTTCAAATCGGTTTCAAATACTTCAAATGAAACCAGCGTGGAATCCCGGTTTTCCCAGTCGCAGTAAAGTAAATGGCCGTCGGAATGGGCCCCCACGTAATGCCCCTGTTCCACAATTTTTTTGGTAATACTTTTGAATTCCGGGTTGCGCAAAAAATTTCCGGTAAAAAAGAACGATCCTTTGATGTTGTGTTTTTTTAATACCTGCAGCACATGTTCGCCGCCTTCAAATTGTGTATCGGCTGTAAAAGTCAGGTAAATGTTTTTTTCACTGGGGTTGAACCGGATGACAGCGCCCTGGTCGTCTTTTAAATTTTTCTTTTCAGAAGCCATTTTCCGCCCGTCATTTTCCATCGAAGCCAGGTAATAACTAAGGCTTGCGGTGCCGTCCATGGTGGGTTCATTGGTGGCATAATCGCCAATATCGTCGTGGTAAACTGCTTTGCCGTTGTTAAATGCGGCATATTCATCGGGGTTTTGCAAGGCAATTCCGATTTGGCTTTTGTGCCGCCGGGCATCGATGGGGCCGTCAACCAGCCCGCCTGGTGTGGTTCCGCCCAGCAAAACGGTGTACGATGAATGTGGGAGCATGGGCGAATCTTCCACTCCCGGAAGCCCGCAAATCATGGCCGTTCCCCACGGATTGCAACCAAACAGCCAGTCGCTCAGGGCAGCTTCCATTTCGGCAAATGCAGTATTTCCGGTTTTTTCGCGGTAAAGCCTGGCTTGAGTAATAGCTGCGGCAACCAGGTTGTTTGAACACCACAAAAAAGGCAAACCATTAAAAAAAGGATCGTCTTTTCCTCGGTCGTGAAGCAGCTGCAATCCCTTTTCATAAAAACCGGCAAACTCTTCCCCGTTATTCTGCATCATAAAAAAGTGCCCGAGGTTCACAAACGGGTACGATTCATAATGCCCTGCGGTATCGTTTTTTATCCAGGGGCTCACAGGTTCCTGCAGGCCCCAGTATTCGGCTTCGTTCAGGAATTTTTCTTCATTTGTGAGCCTGTAAAGCTGTATTGCCGCCAGTTGAAGGTCGTCGGCATAATTCTTTTCTTCGTAATAATAAGGTGAAACACTGCATGCTGTTTGAGTGTAGCCAGTGTCGGAAAGCGCAAACTGCCAGGCGTCGAGTGCTTTTTGTTTCATCAGTTCAGCCAACTCAGGATCCGACTTGCCGAAAAGTTCAGACCCCAGTGCAAATCCGGATGCAAACTTTCCGGCAATGGATGAAACGCCGGTGCTGGTGTTTTTGAACTCGGCCAGTCCCTGCGGTTTGCCGGTCACAAAATAAACCGGTCGATAACTGTCGCCTAAACCGTAATCTGCCGGGTCGTTGGTGGGCAACCTGAAACCGATGTGGTCGCGGTCGTCGGCAATCTGGTTGTACATTTCGCCGGGGGCCGGATTCATTTTCAGCATCCATTGCAGGCCCCATTTTATTTCGTCCAGGATGTCGGGAATTCCGTTAGCGCCCTCATCGCCGCCGGCATAGTAAAAATCGTCCCAGATTTCAGGATAGTTTTTGTACGCAAACATTAGCTGAAAAATAGTATTGATGGATGTGGTGGAGTACTGCAGATAATCGGTGGCATCGTGCCAGCCGCCGGTAACGTCGATAATTTCACCGGATCGTGTGGGATGGTACACAATAATTCCGTCGTGCGGGTGGCAGGAATCTTTCAGGAACGGATTGTAGCCGCACCGCTGCTGCCGGAGGTAATTAAGCAGAAAATCGGCTGCTCCTTCATACACACCGGCATTTATTCTGAAGTTGGGCGAATGCGTTTCACCCAGTTTCAGGTAATACCCTCCATTGGTTTGAAATTCGGAGAAATTAAGCCGGTAGGCCGTTTTCATGCCCCAACCTGCCGCATGTTTCGGTTCTGTTTTCCCTTTAAAAACCACTTTATCTGTAATGGCATCGTGCAAGGTAAAATTCCGGGCATGAATTTCTTCCGAAGCCAAAAATACAGCTACCTTCACCGACTGTGGCTGATAACCCAACTGGTTGATGCGTATAACTTCTGCTGCGTTTAGTTTAAATAAAAGGGGCTGAATTAGAAATAATAATATAAGCAGCTTTCTCATTTTTATTCCATTAAATTTCGGGCAAATATTTTTCAAGAAAAATCTTTATTCCACAAACTCTGAATTTCTTATGCATGAAGTCTTCATCTTCTTTAATAATAATAAAATTATTCTTTGTGGATAGCGTTTCAATTGCCTCAGTGTTGCCCCTGGCAGGAGTAAACCTCGAACCATATTTAATTTCGATTCCGGCAACAGGAACGCCTCCTTTTTCAATGACCAAATCGAGTTCGGCACCATTATGTGTTCTAAAAAAATAGGTTTGTCTGTTTGTTTTTATTCTGGAAAGAATTTGTTCAATTACAAAACCTTCCCAGGAAGCTCCCATTTTGGGATGCATAAATAAATCCTCTGGTTTTTCGAGCCCTAATATGTAATGCAATAATCCCGAATCTCTAATATATATTTTGGGCGATTTTACCAGTCTTTTTTTCAAATTGAAATAATAAGGCTTTAGTTCTCTGACAAGAAAAGCCTGCTCAAAAAAATGAATGTAATTCTTTATCGTTTTTCCTGAAAGCTCAAGACTTTTTGCATAATCCGAGAAATTGATCAAGTTTCCATGACTGTGAGCCAGCATGTACCAAAGACGTTTGGAATCGTTGGAGTCAGCGCTCAGGCCAAGATTAACAAGATCCCTTTCAAAATACGTCCGGATATAATTGTTCATCCAATCTGTCCACTGTAGATTTTTTAAGATCGCATCCGGGAAACCACCATAAAACCACAAATCTTCAAGTGTTTTTTTCTTCTCTATTTCTTTAATTAAAAAAGGTGTTAATTCATAATAAGCTATCCTTCCTGCCAAAGACTCCGAACTGTCTCTCAACAAATCAGGTGAAGCAGAGCCTAATAAGATGAATCTGCCTGGCCTTCTGTCACGATCGATAATTGCACGCAGTACAGGAAAAAGTTTTTTATTCTGTTGAACTTCATCAATGACAAAATTTTTATCGGGGAAACTTAAAAAGTAAGTTTCCGGATCAGTTAATTTTTCAGCATCTCTTTGGAGGTCAAGGTCAATGTATTCATATTCATTTTTAAGGGATGCAATAATTTGTTTTGCCAAAGTTGTTTTTCCTACTTGTCTTGGGCCAATTATTGCAACACAGGGGAAATTGTTGATTAGTTCTTTAATTTTATTTTCTGCTAATCTTTTAATCATGGTTCAAAAATACAAAATAACCATGAAAATTCGGAATTCAATTCCAAATTTTCATGGTTAATAGCTTTTATTCAAAACCGCATCCCTAAAATAGTGTGCTAAAATTTCCTTATACGAATATCCCTTTTCGCCCATTACGGCAGCGCCAATCTGGCAAAGTCCCACGCCGTGGCCCCAGCCGGCGCCGGTTAGCACAAACTTTTGCGGAATTCCGTTTTTCTCATCGAGATGGTCCACCACAAAAGCTGAGCTATAAAGGTGCGATTCCGAGAGCCACTTGCGGATTTCAAGCTCTTTACCAACGGTTAGCGTTCTTTTTTTACCGTAGATTTTCAGTTTAATCAGCCGGGAGGAATGTCCGCGTTGAACCGGTTCCAGTTTTACGATTTCGCCAAAATCGATACCTGAACGTTTTTTAATCAGTTCTGCCAATGTTTTTTGCGAATACTCCACTTTCCAGCGGTAAAAGTCGGTGGTTTTCCGGTCGAAATCGGGAAGCACCTGGCTTAGAATTTTTTCATCTGAAGTGTTGCAAAACGCGTGTGGTTTGTTGCGAATCCACAATTCAGCCTCGTCTTCCTGCCGCAAATCGACGCAGGTGGTGTCGCCAAATTCGGAATCGACCACTTTGGTGAGGTAACGGTGCCGCACCGGTTCCCACACATTTTCGAAATTCTCGGAAACGCCGCCGCAGCACTTGGAAAACCTTGCGTCGCAAATTTTGCCTTCGTACATCAACACTTCTCCGCGAGTTTCCTCCACCGCCTGAATTGCTTTTTCAGAAATAATTTTGGTAACACCCTGGTAGCGCTGGCAATGGTCGTCGGCACACACA
>CAZXHP010000274.1:0-4328 GCA_964639655.1 uncultured Mariniphaga sp. | reverse complement strand
TTGGTTTTGCCCGGAAGAACAGTCAAAAACAAGAAGCATCGGAAAAGGAAAAACAAAAAACCAGCCTGGAATTGATTTTAAAAGTTTTACCGCCTGATCGGTTGAATGAAAACAGTACGTTCGACGACAGGGGCAGACTTTCATTTTTGGATCGGACTTTTGCCGACTGGCTGGAACGCACCGGCGAGCTGCCCCCCGATTTCGACCGGATGCCTTCGTTGCCCTTCCTGCCTAATCCTTTAATTATTGATGAAGGCGGGAAAAACATTCCGGTTAAAACTTCGGATCAGTGGCAGGAAAAACGGGAATGGATGAAAGAACAGCTTCAGCATTACATTACCGGAACATTTCCACCGGCGCCGGACAATCTGAAGACAGAAGTCCTCAGCGAAAAAATGGACGACAAAATCCGGCTGCAAACAGTGCAACTTTCATTCGGCCCGGACCACCAGGCAAAACTGACGCTGGAGCTGATGATTCCGCCAGGTGAGGGTCCGTTGCCTGTTTTTCTTACACAGTGGAACCACCGCGAATGGGCGCAGGTGGCGGTCAGGCGCGGGTACATCGGCTGTATTTATGCCGGTGCCGATTCGAAAGACGATACCGAAACATTTGCGGAAATCTGGGCCGGAGAATACGACTGGACCCGCCTTATGCGCAGGGCCTGGGGCGCTTCACGGGCTATCGATTATTTGTTCACCCTGCCTGAAGTCGATAAAGAAAGAATTGCTTTGACCGGGCATTCGCGCAACGGAAAAACATCGCTGATGGCAGCGGCTTTCGACGAACGGATAACAGCCTGCATTCCCAGCAGCGGCGGCACAGGCGCCGAAGTGCCGTGGCGTTATACTTCTTTCAATTATGACATTGAAGACATTGCACTGCTTGCCAGTGCCCGGCCTTCGTGGCTGCACCCGAGGCTACGGTTTTTTATTGGGAACGAGCATAAACTTCCGGTTGACCAGAATTCATTTATGGCGTTGATTGCCCCGCGGGGCCTGATGCTGAGTACCGCGCTGACAGAAGGCGCAAGTAACATCTGGGCCATCGAGCAGGCGTTTCATGCCAGCAAAAAAGTGTATGATTTTCTGGATAAAGGAAAAAATCTCGCCATTCGTGCCCGTTACGGCGAGCACGGGGTGAGTGCAAGGGAAATGGAGTTGTATATCGATTTTTTCGATTACGTTTTTGACCGAAGTGATTATCCTCCCGAAAACCGGTTATACACTTCTTATTCCTTTGAAGAATGGTCGCAACTGAGTGAGGAAAAAGTGAATCCGAATTCTTATCCTGAAAAAACAGGAAATACGCTAAGCGTAAATTCAATATCTGAATGGAAAAATAAAAAAAGCGAAATTCTCAAACAAATAAACTGGGTACTGGGCGACGAACCTCCGGGAGTTACTAATCCGGGACCGGGCAGTTTACAAAGGGCAGGTCGGGGAGAAGTCAGTTTTGGCACATTTCTGACCCGGCCCCGCGGAAATGAAAAAATGAGCGTGATGCCTGTTAGTCCATACAATGGTTTTGGCGACCAGTTGTTTGGCTACCTTTATTATCCGCTCGGCGAAAACGGAAAAATCAAATCCGGTAACCTTCCCGTGGTTATGTATTTGCATGAATACGACTATTCCAAAGGGTTCAATTCCTATCACCGGATTGAGTCGCTGTTGCAGGAGTTAACGGAACAGGGATTTGCCGTATTTACATACGACATGCTTGGTTTCGGCAACCGGATTGAAGAAGCCACGCGGTTTTATGAACGGTATCGCCACTGGTCGAAACTGGGGAAAATGGTTACCGACACCAAAGGAGCGGTAGATGCGCTTGCAAACCTCGGTTTTATCGACAGCAACCGCATAATTGTTGCCGGTTATTCGCTGGGTGGAACGGTTGGATTGTATGCCGCAGCAACTGACGAACGCATTGCCGGAGTCGTTTCAGTTGCCGGCTTCACGCCCATGCGAAACAATACGTTGGACCGTGGTACAGAAGGAATTCTAACGTATTCGCACCTGCACGGTTTACAACCACGGTTGGGTTTTTTCGCAGGAAACGAGCCGCGCATTCCGGTGGATTTTAATGAAATAATTGCATCCATTGCACCACGGCCGGTTCTGCTTATTGCTCCTGAATTCGATAAAGATGCCCATTTGCAGGATATCAAAAATGCCGTATTCGAAGCAGAACAAATTTATAAACTGTTTGAAAAGCCGGAAAATATTCAATTGCAGGTTCCGTGGGACATCAACCGGTTTTCACCGGAAATGAGAGAAACCGTGGGCGAATGGCTTGTTGAAAAAATAAAGTGATTAAACGACAAAAAATAACCGGCAAAGCTCATGAATGAAATCAAAAAAGAAACTTTGAAGAAGGACGAAAGGTTACAGTCACTCGATATCTTGCGCGGATTCGACATGTTCTGGATAGTCGGCGGCGGAACCCTTATTGTTCATCTGTCACAAACAAAAACGTTGCATTGGCTCGAACCCCTTGCAGCACAAATGCGCCACCCGGAATGGATAGGATTTACATTCTGGGATTTAATATTCCCGCTGTTTATGTTCATTTCGGGAGTTACAATTCCTTACGCCATCCTTTCAAAAAAAGAAAAAGGCGAAAAGAAAAAAGTGCTGCAATACAAAATTTTGAAACGAGCGCTTATTCTTGTCCTTTTTGGAATTCTTTACAACGGCACTTTACAAAAAAGCATTACTGATGTTCGTTTTGCAAGTGTTTTGGGGCAAATCGGACTGGCTTATTTAATTGGGGCAAGTATTGCTTTACACACCAAAGGAACCTTCATTCAGGTGGGTTGGCTGGGTTTCATTGTATTGTTCATTACGGCGCTTCACCTTTTTATTCCCGTTCCGGGGCATGGAGCCGGCCATTTTGTACCGGAAAAAACAATGAATGTATGGGTTGACCAAAACTTTCTTCCGGGCAGATTATCTCCGGGGCCCTACGACAGGCTGGGTATTTTATGTATCATTTCGGCTTCTTTCCTGGTTTTAGTTGGCTTTTTTGCCGGTAAAATCCTGCGTTCAGATCAGATTTCACAGATCAAAAAAACAGGACTACTTGCCGGTGCAGGCGTTGGTTTTACGGCAATTGCCCTTGTAATGGAACCATTTTATCCCATCATTAAAGTAATCTGGACCATGACGTTCAATTTCCTGACTGTGGGAATCAGTTTGATACTTCTCGCTTTGTTTTACTATCTTGTCGATGTTAAAAAAATAAAAGGGATAAAAGGATTACCGATTGGTTTGTTCTTTAAAGTCATCGGATTAAATTCAATAACCATTTACATGGCTGCACGGATTATCCCTTTCCGGGAAATTTCGGGGTTTTTCACCGGATGGCTCATTGAACCAGTTGGTTCCTGGGTGATGATTGTCGGTGTTCTGGCCATTGAATGGATGTTGCTCTACTTTTTGTACAAACGAAAAATATTTCTTAAAGTATAACATTTTCAAACAACAGTAAACATGAAGACCTGGAAAATAGGAATTATCGGAACCGGCATGATAGCTGATTTTCATGCGCAGGCTGTTCAGTCGCTGTCCAACGCGCAGTTGGCGGGCTTTTGCAACATCAGGCCTGAAAAGGCGAAAAAAATGGCAGAGAAGTATAATGTGAAACACTGGGAAACTTATCAAAGCATGTTGCAATCGGGCGAAGTGGATATGGTGATGATTGCCACGCCCAGCGGCGCTCACGAAGAGCCTGCTGTTGAAGCGGCCAGACAGGGGAAACATGTGCTGTGTGAAAAACCGCTGGAAATTCAGCTCGACCGCATCGACCGGATGATTGAAGCCCACAAAAAAGCGGGAACATTTTTGGGTGGAATTTTTAACTTCAGGTACAACGAAACTACACAGATCATAAAAAAAGCCATCGATAACAACCGGCTGGGTAAAATCACTTATGCCGCAGTGCATGTTCCGTGGTGGCGCAACGATGCCTATTACGAAGGCTGGCACGGCACCTGGGAACTCGACGGCGGTGGTGCGTTGATGAACCAGTCCATTCACATGGTTGACCTGCTTTTATATATGATGGGACCGGTTGACCGGTTGGGCGCATTTACTTCTCATCTGGGACATCCGCAAATTGAGGCGGAAGACACGGCGGTGAGTGTGCTTCAGTTTAAAAACAAAGCCCTTGGTGTAATTTACGGCACAACCGCTTCGTTTCCGGGGCAGTTTCGCAGATTAGAAATTACCGGCACAAAAGGCAGCATTGTTCTGGTGGAAAACAGTTTGCAGGTGTGGCAATTTGAAGAAATGAAGGAAGAGGATGATGAAATTATTAAAAAGTACGGT
>CAZXHP010000273.1:0-4334 GCA_964639655.1 uncultured Mariniphaga sp. | reverse complement strand
AACAGCTTTCCTACGACATTTCAAAACGCATTCAGGACGAAATGACCTACCCGGGACAGATAAAAATTACCGTTATCCGCGAAACCCGCGTGGTAAGCTATGCAAAATAGAAACAAAGATTTTGGAATTGATAAACAAAGCCCTCCGGTTCCGGGGGGCTTTTTTAGTTGATAAAATCCTTAAATGCATTGTACGTCCCGCCGGTACGCTCGCGTTCCCGCATATCGTGCTGATTTTTCTTCCAATCCTCAGCCAATATTTGCATGGTGGAGTCGGCATGGGCAAAAAACATTTTGTACGACTGGCAAAACCGCGGTTTGCGATTGTCCTGCGGGTCTTTGATTCGGTCTTTGGTGCATCCGCCGTAACATTTGGAGAGCCACGGACAGCGGCGGCATTCACCCGGCAAAACAGCTTTGGCGGCCCCAAAAGCCTGCTGTTTTTTTGAATTGAGCATGGCGGTCATCCGGTTTGTCATCACGTTGCCCAACTTCCATTTCGGGTCCACAAAAAAGTCGCAGCTATACACATTGCCGTTGTGCTCCACCACAACGTAGGGGCCACACTCTTTCATCATGGTGCATTCCGGCGCTTCCAGTCCAACGTAAGGATAAAAAACCGAATCGAAATGCCTGACCTGCGTGGTGGGTTGCCCGTTTTCAAAATCGGCCAGCCACAGGTCGAACATGCGGCAGAGGAATTCGCCGTAAGCTTTTGCCGACACTGAAAACGGCGCCGCCCTGGAAGGATCGCGCGGGTCGGTTTCCACAATGGGGATAAACTGCATCCAGGTTAACCCCAGCGATTTGAAGTAGTCGTAAGTCTCGTCGGGAAATTGAACAGAATAATCATTTAGCGTGGCCAGTACATTCACTGCCACACCGTTTTCGAGGAGCATTCGAATGTTGTCCTCCACTTTTTTGTGGGTTCCTTTTCCGGCATTGTCTAACCGATAACGATTGTGGATGTGCTCCGGACCATCAAGTGAAATACCCACCAGCCAGTCGTATTTTTTCAGGAATTCCGCCCATTCCAGGTTCAGAAGTGTGCCGTTGGTTTGCAGTCCGTTACCTACCGTCTGGCCATGGCCGTATTTCATTTCCAGTTCAATAGCGCGTTTGTAGAAATCCAGTCCCATTAAAGTTGGTTCGCCCCCCTGCCAGGCAATGGAAACCGAATCGCCCGACTGCTGCATCACCTGCCGAATCATTTCTTCCTGTATTTCATCGCTCATCCGGTGGCGCGGTGTTTCGGGAAACAATTCCGCTTTTTCCAGGTAAAAGCAATAGGTACAGTTCAGGTTGCAATCGGGTCCGGCAGGTTTCACCAGCACCGATGTAAGTGGTTTGAATTTTTTCGCCATTCTTCTCCTCCAAATCTTTTCTGAGGTTACAAACATAAAAAAATCTGGAAGTTTTCAGAAATTAAAACTATTTTTACCTGAACCCAATTTATAAAATATGAAAATACTTGGTAACATCATTTGGCTGATTTTTGGCGGGTTTGTCCTATTTCTGGAATACATTCTGGCCGGGTTGGCATTGTGTGTGACAATCATCGGCATTCCATTCGGAATTCAGGCGTTTAAACTTGGCGTACTGGCTTTATGGCCATTCGGTCAGCGAATTGAATACATGGATTACGCACCCGGTTGCCTTTCCACCATCATGAATATTTTGTGGCTGATAATCGGTGGGATATGGATTGCCCTTACCCATTTGTTGTTTGGCATTCTGTTATTTATTACCATTATCGGGATTCCATGGGGAAAACAGCATTTTAAAATGGTTTCGCTGGCACTGACTCCGTTTGGCAGGAGGCTGGTTTAACCGAAATATTTGAGATTTTTAGTGATTTATGGAGATTTGTTGAATTATTGTGGAATAAAATCATCGTGAGATTATAAATTTTTAAAGTAAAATGAAGAATTTAGTTTTTATCCTTATTTCATTTTTAATTGCGTTAGGAACAGCAAACGCGCAAGTGGATATTACGTATCAGAAGCCACCCAAAGAAATACTTGATTTGGCTGATGTACCTCAAACTCCATGGGTGCTGATTGACGACGAAAATAAAAATATTGTTTTGCTGCATCGAAACAGGTACAGCAGTATTGCGGATTTATCTGAAACGGAGTTGCGGCTGGCCGGACTTCGTATTAACCCTGTAACCAATATTGGAAGCCGGACAACTTTCTTCAACAACATAACACTAATGAAAGTGGGCGAAAGAGAAGAAATTGCCGTAAAAGGACTTCCTGATGAACCGCGGCTTTCCTATTTTTCCTGGTCGCCGGATCAATCGAAAATGGCATTTACACATACCACTTTACAAGGTGTTGAACTTTGGATTCTTGATGTAGCCAGTGCTACTGCCAGTAAGCTTATTAATTCTGTTTTAAATGCCAATACCGGCAGCCCTTACTCCTGGTTTCCCGGCGGCGAATCTTTTTTGGTGAAGATGTTGCCGGAAGATAAAGAACCACTCATCGATAAATCAACTGCCGTTCCAACCGGACCTCGGGTCTCTGTGAGCGAAGGCGAAATGGCGCAAAACCGAACTTATCAGGATTTGCTGCAAGACAGGGCGGATGAGTTCAATTTTGAGCAACTGGTTCGTACCAACCTTTTCAGGGTAAATTTGAACGGAGAAAAGTCGGAATGGAAAGAAACCGCCATGACTACCCGCGTCAATATCTCGCCTGACGGAGAATATGTGCTGGTAACAGCGCTTGAAAAGCCGTTTTCCTACCTGGTTCCCTATTCCCGGTTCCCCTCAAAAACTGTGGTTTACGACAAGGATGGAAACGAAGTGAAAGTGCTTCTGGAATCGCCGCTTTTGGAAGAAATACCCAAAGGTTTTATGGCCACCCAAAAGGGAATGCGAAACATCAACTGGCGGAACGATAAACCGGCAACCATTTATTATGTTGAAGCACTGGATGAAGGCGATCCGGCCAATGAAACCGAATTTCGCGATGAAGTTTTTCAATGGGAGGCGCCGTTTAACGGAAACCCGAAATCTATTTTGAAAACTATTCAGCGGTATGCCGGTATTTTATGGGGAAACGATGAAATTGCCATTGCTTTCGACCGCTGGTGGAATACGCGGAATGCCAAAACCTACCTGTTTTATCCTTCTGATGCGAACCGACAACCCGAAATTTTGTTCGACCGTAACTACCAGGACAATTACAACGACCCGGGATCGTTTTTAACCGATAAAAACGAATGGGGTGAGAATTCACTGGTTATCAACAAAAATACGTTGTATTTAACCGGAACAGGTCACTCAGAGGAAGGCCCGCGACCGTTTTTCAGAGAATTCAATTTGAAAACCAAAGAAGTTAAGGAACTTTGGAGGGCCGACGGATTGCAAACGCTGGAACAGATTGTGAAGGTAATAAATCCGGCAACCGGGGTACTTTTAACCCGGGTTGAATCGAGTAATGTTTTTCCGAATTATTTCATTCGAAATATTATAAAACGGATTGCCCCGCAACAAATAACTTTTTTTCCAAACCCGTATGAAAGCCTGGAAGGAGTTCATAAAGAACTGATTACGTATCAGCGGGAAGACGGAGTGGAGCTTTCCGGTACGCTTTATTTACCGGCCGGATACGACATGGAAAAGAAAGAAAAACTGCCGATGGTGTTATGGGCATATCCGCGAGAATTTAAAGATGCGGCCAGTGCCGGACAGGTTACTTCGTCGCAGCATCAGTTTACCGCCCCGAATTACGGTTCACCCATATTTTGGGTAACGCGAGGTTTTGTTATTCTCGATAATGCTGCGTTTCCCATTATAGGTGAAGGCGACGAAGAACCCAACGACACCTTTCGCGAACAACTGGTTGCCAATGCCAAAGCAGCCATTGACGCAGTGGATGCACTGGGATACATCGACCGGAACCGGATTGCCGTGGGCGGCCATTCCTACGGTGCATTTATGACGGCCAACCTGCTCTCTCATTCCGATTTGTTTGCTGCCGGAATTGCCCGTAGCGGCGCCTACAACCGCACGTTAACACCGTTTGGATTCCAGAGCGAGGAGCGCACCTACTGGGAAGCGCCGGAGGTTTACAATGGTATGTCGCCGTTTATGCACGCCGATAAAATGAAAACACCGTTACTGCTTATTCACGGCGAAGACGACAACAACTCGGGAACTTATCCGCTGCAAAGCGAACGCTATTTTAATGCGTTAAAAGGGCTGGGCGCCACATCCCGGCTGGTTTTTCTTCCAAAGGAAAGTCACGGTTATGCAGCGCGCGAATCCATTTTGCATGTATTGTGGGAACAGGACCAGTGGCTGGAAAAGTGGGTGAAGAATAA
>CAZXHP010000272.1:0-4374 GCA_964639655.1 uncultured Mariniphaga sp. | reverse complement strand
TCGCTCTACTATTTGCCGGGCATTTCGCAGGCATCGATGGAAAATCCGGCCATTCAAAATGAATCTGAAAAACTGGTAATCGGCATACCTTTTCTTTCGGGCATTTCCGGCCAATGGAATTCCAGCGTACCACTCAACGCGCTATTCTCCAAAGGTTTCAGTTACAGTTTTCACCGCTTTTACGATGTGCTCGATGAAAAAGGAAAGGTTCAGGCGTCGGCGGGAGCTGCGGTATTTTATGCCAGCTTCAGGCACAACGATTATTCATTTAACTTCTCTGTTTCTGAACGTGCCTTTTCCGACGGAATTTTCGACCGGGAAATTGTCAGGATTATTCGCGACGGTACCCGGGAATTTTATGGGTCGGATGAAAATATGGGAAATGCCACGTTATACCTGACCCACTACCGTGAACTGGCGACCGGAGTTTCGAAACAGCTATGGAAAGGTTTTAACGTGGGCATCCGTCCGAAAATCCTTTTCGGAAAGTTTCATTTTACAGGAGAAGATTTAAATCTTTCGGTTGAAACAAACCGTAACCCGGAACAACTGTTTTTAAAAACCGAAGGCAGTTTTAAACTGGCAGGTCCCATGAGGCATGTACGCGACTCGGTTTATAAGTCGTCTTCATTCTGGGCTGATTTTTCGTCGGGCGATTACTTTTTTCAACCCCGGAATCTTGGTGTTGCCCTCGACGTTGGAGTACTTTTCAAACCCGATAAGTTTTCAGAAATTTCATTCAGTGTGGCCGATGCAGGCATTATCGGGTTCAGGCATAAAACCTGGGACGCGCGTTTTACCAGGCCTGTAACTTACCGGCCCGGAACCTTTTACCAATCCTATGACCCTGATGGAGATGACTACCGTGAACCGCGTGAAGCGATTATTGCTTTCGGTGATTCGGTTTCGTATGTGATAGAAGTTGACAAAGCCCGGATGCGAACTTTTACCGCGCTGCCTGTAAAAATCAGCGTTGCAGGAAAATACATGCTTTCAGAAAAATTTACCGCCGGCTTTCACAATCAATTTAAACACTACAGGTTAAAACCGCTGAACTTATTTTCTGTATATGGAACAGCTGCACTACATCCAAAATTTGCATTTTACGGAAGCCTTAGCCTGTTAAATACAGAAAACATTTTCCCGGGACTTGGGGCCAGTTATACAACCAATTGGCTTCAGATTTATTTTACAAGCAACAATATTTTGGGAATTATTCAGCCAATGGCAACAAAACAGTTAAATTTGTCATTTGGCATTAATTTTTTATTTGATACGCAGTAATTATCAGGAAAATGAATCTTTTTGTAACACTTTATATTGTGAATTTTCTGCGAACTCTAATTATAATTGCCGTTATATATTACGCAATCAGGCTCTTTACACGTTATGTACTGCCTTTATTTCTTGAAAATAAAATTAAAGAAATGAAACAGAAAATGGAAGAGCAGCAGCGGCAACAGCAGCGATCCGCAAAAAGGGACGGAGATGTTACCATTGAGTACAACCAGAAAGACAACAGCGTTCGCAACCGCGACGAGGGAGAGTATGTTGATTTTGAAGAAGTGGACTGAACTCCCAAATTTGTTTTTGATTCCCCTCTTTTTCACCACATCCAATTTAATTCTATTTTTGTCGCTTAATTCAATCTGAAAACGAAATAAATGGCACAGGAAGACATTTTTAAAAAACTGGTAGCGCACTGTAAAGAATACGGATACGTGTTCCAGTCGAGCGAAATTTACGACGGGCTGAGCGCGGTTTACGACTACGGGCAGTACGGCGTGGAGCTGAAAAACAACATCAAAAAATACTGGTGGGACAGTATGGTTTTGCTGCACGAAAACGTGGTTGGCCTCGATTCGGCTATTTTTATGCACCCCACCATCTGGAAGGCCTCCGGCCACGTAGATGCGTTCAACGACCCGCTTATCGATAACAAGGATTCAAAAAAACGTTACCGTGCCGATGTACTGATTGAAGAGCAACTGGCCAAGTACGAAGCAAAAATCGATAAAGAAATTGCCAAAGCCCAAAAACGGTTTGGCGAAGCGTTCGATGAAAAACAATTCCGTGAAACCAACCAAAGGGTGCTGGCCAACCGGCAAAAATACGACGAATTACACAGTCGGTTTGCGGAAGCATTGAATGGCAACGATCTCGGGGAACTCAAACAAATCATTGAAGACGAAGGGATTGTTTGCCCGGTTTCCGGCTCGCGCAACTGGACCGATGTGCGCCAGTTTAACCTGATGTTTTCTACCGAAATGGGCTCCACAGCCGACGGCGCCATGAAGATTTTTCTGCGCCCGGAAACAGCACAGGGAATTTTTGTAAACTACCTGAACGTGCAAAAAAGCGGGCGCATGAAAATTCCGTTTGGCATTGCGCAAATTGGCAAAGCTTTTCGCAACGAAATTGTTGCCCGTCAGTTTATTTTCCGTATGCGCGAGTTCGAACAAATGGAAATGCAGTTTTTTGTACGTCCCGGCACCGAGCTCGACTGGTTTGAAAAATGGAAAACCATTCGTATGAAATGGCACCAGGCGCTTGGGTTCGGTGAAGAAAACTACCGCTTCCACGAGCACGAAAAACTGGCACACTACGCCAATGCAGCCGTGGATGTGGAGTACAAGTTTCCGTTTGGTTTTAAAGAGGTGGAAGGCATTCACTCCCGCACCGATTTCGACCTGGCTCAGCATGAAAAATACTCGGGAAAAAAAATCCGCTATTTCGACCCGGAACTGAACGAATCGTATGTGCCTTTTGTGGTGGAAACGTCTATTGGTGTTGACCGCATGTTTCTGCAGGTAATTTCGGCTGCCTACTGCGAAGAAGAACTGGAAAAGGATTCGCGCGTGGTGTTGAAACTCCCGCCAGTGCTGGCCCCGGTAAAACTGGCTGTTCTGCCGCTGGTAAAAAAAGACAGCCTGCCTGAAAAAGCACGGGAAATCATAGACAACCTGAAGTTCGACTTCAACTGCCAGTACGACGAAAAAGACTCCATCGGCAAACGCTACCGCCGGCAGGACGCCATTGGGACGCCTTTCTGCGTAACAGTCGATCATCAAACCACACAGGACAACACGGTTACCATCCGTTACCGCGACAGCATGGAACAGGAACGCGTGGCCATCGACGAACTGGGAAAAATCATCGGCGAAAAGGTGAGCCTGCGGAAATTGTTTGAAAAGTTGTAATTTTATAACTGAAAAAAATCAGGTATGCAAACATTAACAGGAACATATTACAAAGGCAGGTTAAAACTCGATAAACCAGTTAAATTTTCGAAGCCGGTGAAAGTAATTGTTACTTTTGAAGAAGAAGCAAAAACAGGTTTAAAGCTTTCTGACTTCTCGTTTTTAGAGACGCAGAAATTACTAAAAGATTGTAAAACTTCATTTTCTGAAGAGGTAATCGAAGAAAGGCGAAAAGCGGTATGAACTTGTTTTTTGACACTTCCGCACTGTTCAAACTATACCATTGGGAAGAGGGTACGGATGAATTGATGAATTTTTTTAGAAAAAGTTCTGTGAATGCGATATACCTTTCTGAAATTACAACAATTGAATTTAGTTCTGCAGTATGGAAGAAATGCAGGAAAAGAGAAATCAACAAGAATATCGCAAAAAAACTTATTGAAAAATTTGACAAGGATTCTGAAAAATTCAGGTTTGTTCCACAAAACCCGGAGTTAAAAAATTTAGCAAGAAATTTAATTGCAAAATACTGGAGTGATGGACTGCGAACTTTGGATTCACTTCAATTGGCGTCAGCTTTAAAAATAAAAGAAAATATAGCCATTTTTCTCACATCTGATAAACTTTTAGCTGATGTGGCAATGCATGAAGGTATGAATATCAAAATGTAAAATTTTTCCGCGAGGGATTAAAGAGGCAGAGTTTTATTTTTTTCTCTGCCTCCTCCTTCGCGGTTTTTTGGAACAGAAAGTTTTTCCCAATTTCCAGCGATAAAATGAAAAAAGTTTTAATCATAACCTATTACTGGCCGCCCAGCGGAGGCGGCGGGGTTATGCGCTGGCTGAAAATGCAGAAATACCTGCCGGAACTGGGTTGGAAACCGGTTATTTATACCCCCGAAAACCCCGATGCTTCGGTAGTTGACGAAAGTTTAACCGACGAAGTTCACCCTGAAACTGAAATTATAAAAACGCCCATTTGGGAACCTTACGAAGTATTCAGGAAACTCACCGGGAAAAAGAAGGGTGAAAAGTTCAAGGCAGGCTATATTTCGGAAGCCTCATCGGGCGACTGGAAAAGCAAACTGTCGGTTTTTATCCGGGGGAACTTCCTGATTCCCGATCCGCGCAAATTCTGGATAAAACCTTCGGTGAAGTTTCTGACAAAATACCTG
>CAZXHP010000271.1:0-4380 GCA_964639655.1 uncultured Mariniphaga sp. | reverse complement strand
GATTCTGAATGACAAGACGTGCAACTCATTTTTACCGATGTATTTTTCAGTTTCCCTTCATTCCCGTGGCATGCCACACACGAATTTGCATCGTAGTTGGCGTGTTTGTTCGCAACGTACGCATTTGTAAAAACGGCATTCAGCGATTGGGTCACTTTTTGTGCCACATCGCCGGTTAAACGCCGGCATCGTTCTTTTCGCTCTTTGCTGTCAACTGAAAAACCTGATGCTTTGCACCAGTTTGTATTGGATGCATGACATAAAACCGAATTGGAAGTACTCGACACAGGTGTAAAATCAAAAACAGGATTGGCGGGACTGAAATTCGGAAGTAGTTGACTTTCATACCACTGAAATAAATCGGTTATCATTTTATCCTGAATGCTTTTATCAGTAATAAGCAAGCCGATAAGCGCAGCTGCGCCGTTCAGTGCACCGCAAACCGACCCGAAGCCACCGATTCCGCCATGTCCGTATTTAAACATTTGTACAGGAAATGATAAAAACGGTTCTCCAAATTTATCGGACAGTTGGGAAACCACGCTGATAACGGTTGCGTACATGCAGCTGCCTTCGCTGTACTTGTCGTAAGCCAGTTGAGCTGTTCCGGCTGGATCCAGGTGAAAGTATTCCCATTCGGTTTCTCCCGGGGTGTATTCCAGGTTTTTTGTTTCAGGTAAAGGTTGTTTTTCCGGTTTGAATGCAGTTGTAAGTGTAACGAGGCCGGCCCCACCGGCAGCAACGACGCCGGCTGCTACTTTCATTGCTTTTCTTCTGTCCATTTTTATCTTTTTTTAATTTTCAGTTTTTAAAAGAAGGTTCCGTAAATTAACCCGGAGATGGTTGCCATAACAACCACCAGCAGAATGTAAACCAGTGTTTTTTGCGTTCCAATCACGCCGCGGATAACAAGCATATTTGGAAGGGATAATGACGGACCTGCAAGCAGGAGTGCCAAAGCCGGTCCTTTTCCCATTCCGGCAGCAATAAGACCCTGTAAAATGGGCACTTCAGTTAGGGTTGCGAAATACATAAATGCACCCACAATGGATGCAAAGAAATTGGAGAAAATTGAATTCCCGCCCACCAGACTAGCCACCCATTCGTTGGGAATTACTCCGGCCATGGCCGTATCGTCGTGTGTTGAACCGAGCAGAAACCCGGCTGCCAGCACGCCAATGGCCAGCAGCGGTATAATCTGTTTTGTGAAATCCCAGGAAGAAATGGTCCATTCCTTATTATCCTGATCCCGTTTATCGATTAATGTTATGATGCTGAGCCCGGCAATGGCCACAACCATAGGTATCTGCGGCGATGCACTTAAAAATGCTGAAGCCGCAGTGGCTAAAGTTGCAAGCAAAACATGCTGCCATTTGATTTTCAGGATGGCGATTAAAGAATAAACAAGTACCAGCCCAAATGCAGAAGTGATGTACCATTTGTTGGCCCAAATCCAGTACCACGCGCCATCGGTTACGCCATCGCCCGGTTTTCCCCAGTTGGCAAAAACCAGAATAAGAACGAGGGTGAAGAAATGAAGCGATGTTTGCCACATGGGGCGTTTCTCGGGCACATCCGGAAAACTCGTTTGCTCTTCATTTTTTGCTTTTTCTTCTTTGCGGTAAATGAGTGCCATGGCCGAGCCGATGACCACGGCAAAAACCACGGCGCCAATTACCCGGGCGACGCCCATCTCAAAACCCAGGATGCGGGCAGTGAGGATAATAGCCAGAATATTAATGGCCGGGCCGCTGTACAAAAATGCTATGGCTGGTCCTAAACCTGCACCGCGTTTATGGATACTTGAAAACAACGGCAAAATGGTGCAACTGCACACGGCCAGGATGGTTCCCGAAACCGAAGCGACTGTGTAAGCCACCCACTTTTTTGCTTTGGCGCCAAAATATTTCATTACGGCGCCCTGGCTCACAAAAACGGCAATTACGCCGGCGATAAAAAAGGCCGGAAGCAGGCACAATATCACATGTTCCTGCGCATACCATCTGGCCAAATCGAACATGGACATAATGGCCTCTGTGAACCGTGCGCTTTCTAAGGGCATAAAGTGGGCAAACACAAAAACGACAACAATCCACCCTAAAATTTTAATCTCCTTTTTCCAGTCCATATTGTATTTCAGGGTTTAATCTTCCCAAATAAACCCAGCAGTTTATTATTCAACACACTTTTTATTTCCTCCTCGTTTTCGCCAATGGGTTTTACAGGAATTAAATCCATCACTTCTTCAGGGGCGAGACCTGACTTGTAATAAAGTTTTATGGCATTTTTTAAAGTTTTTTGGATGGTTTTCCGTGCTTCTTCTTTCGAAACTCCGGTTTTTTCTCCGATTGTCTCCATCTCCCGCCACTGAAACCAGAAATAGGTGGGCAACATACCCGAAATAATAGCATAACCTTCCAGTTTGTACTCTTCGGTTTCGAAAGTTTTGCCCAGCGGTTTAAAAAGCTTTTTCAGCTGCTTTTTCTCTTTTTTCAGCATGACCGGGTGGAAGGCAACCGGATTGTACCCTGCATTGATATAAGAAGTTGCGTTGGGAATCATCCGCATAATGTTGGCGGTTTTAACCTTCGAAGCTATTTTTTCGATGGTGATTTTCGGCGCCAGCGAAACCACAAACGTTTCGTCGTTTACCACCCCTGCAATTTTATCGAGCGTCTCCATTACCACCGGCGGGTGAACGGCAATGACCACCACTTTTGCCTGCGCCGCTTCTTCGGGAGTTTCGGCTTTTATTACCACCGGATAATCACTTGCCAGCGCATCGAGCGTTTCGCTGTTGGGTTCGAAAACCTTTACCGATTCAAATTCAATAGCTTTGTTTTTAAATCCTTCGAGAAAAATTTTTGTAATTCTTCCTCCTCCGATAAATCCTATGGTTGTTTTCATGATATTTCGTTTTTTACTGAACGGTTCATTTTCAAACAAAAAAGAGGGTAACCACGTAGTAAATGCCCACCCCGATAAACAACGCAGCTATTATTCGCCTGAACCACTTTTCAAAGGATTTCATCCGGTTGTAAAGTTGTCCGATTCTCCCTATGCTGAATGCAATGAGCCAGGCAAAAATGATGACCGGAATTCCGGTGGCCAGGGCAAAAACAACGGGCAGATAAAGACCGTTGGCACTGCTGATGGTCATGGGAATAAGCATGCCGAAATAGAGCACTCCGCTGTAGGGACAAAAGGCAAGCGCAAAAACAATTCCCAGCAAAAGAACACCCCGGAAACCGCCTTTGGAATTGTTTTCCATTTTTTCAGTTAACGAACCAACACCCGGGATTTTCAGGTTGATAATGCCCAGCATAAAAAGCCCGATGACAATAAGCAGCGGCCCGATTATTTTTTCACCCCAAATCTGAAGAAAACCGGAAACCTGAAACTGGCTGGCACCGAAAAAGAAAACCAATCCAATGGCAGTGTAGGAAATTCCACGCCCCAGCGTGTAAATCAATCCATTGTAAAAAACCCGCTTCTGACTTTGTATGTCTTTACTGATATACCCAATGGCTGTAATGTTGGTTGCCATCGGGCAGGGACTAATGGCAGTCATAAGTCCCAGTATAAATGCCGACAACAGCGGTAATTGCGTATTTTCAAAAAATTGGTGCAGCAGTTCCATTGCAGGTTTTTTACTTCAGTGACTCAACAGTTTCTTTAATTTTTGTTTTTAGTTTTTCGGGATTTCTAACCGCGTGCATAAAACCATCGGTGGTGATATCAATTTTTTTGTTGCCGTTTACAAACAATAGCGACTGTCCCCCAACTTCAAGGCTTTTAGCCAGTTCTTCATTTTCTTTGTTGTCCAGGTTGATTGGTTGCAACTGGATTTTGTTGCCGTACAATTCCTGCAACGATTCGGTTGTAACTTTTTGAACGGTTTTGCAGGTTACACACCTTCTCGAAGTATGAAAGTAATAAGCTTTTACAGCCGATTCATTTTCTTTTTCGGCCATCGCCAGTGTTTCGGCAGTTGCGCCGGCCTGTGCAGATTTATTGCAGCATTGTGCATTTGAAGAAAAAATTCCTAATACAAAAACGAAACTTAAAACTGAAATTACTTTTTTCATGATCAATGGTTTTTTATTTGGTTATTAATTTTTTGATTTCATCTGTGCTGGGCACCCGGCCTTTTACCAATACTTTTCCGTCAACAACCAGCGCAGGAGTAGTCATTACGCCAAATTGCATAATCTCCATAATATCCTCCACTTTTGAAACCGTTGCATCAAGTCCGCTTTGGGCAACTGCATCGGTGGCTGCTTTCTCTAATGCCTTGCATTTGGGGCAGCCTGTTCCTAAAACTTCTATGTCCATAATATTAAAAATTAATTGTTCGCTGTTCGCAAAAATACGAACAAT
>CAZXHP010000270.1:0-4388 GCA_964639655.1 uncultured Mariniphaga sp. | reverse complement strand
TCAAAAGGAATGGCATTCACTTTAAAACCGAACATGCGGGCCAGCATTTGGTAAAAAGTTTCGTTCCAGTTTTGTTGATTTTGTTCCAGACGCTGAGTGATTTCGCCTGTTTTGTCTTCCAGCCGTTCAATCATCAGCCGGTTGAAACCCAGCTGCAAAACTACCGGGTCAACCCGGTGAAACTGCTCCTGGCAGGCAATCCAGGTTTGCGCATCCAGCAGTTTCTGGTAATTGCGGGTAAATTGTTCCGGCCAGGCCATTTCCAAAGTGGCAATCTCCGAACCGTTTTCCCGGACAATTTGCCGATCGGCTTTTTCAACCACATGCAAAATCACATTTTCGTAAGCCTTGTTTTCTGCATGGTTATGCTTTTCCCAGTCGGAAGCTTTTTTATGGATTTCGATGTTTCCGGCCCAAATGGTATCACCAATTTTTACTTTGGCATTAAAAAAATCCGGTCCTGCGTTCGTATTTTTTCTTCCGGGATTCTGTATCTCTATAATCTCGCCACCAACCGTTTGCAGGTTATCGGAAAAAAACAGCCGGTTTTCCCAAACAAAGTGCAGAAATTCTTCCGGTACAGTTTTCGGGGTACTCATTTTATTCCAATTTTAGTTCGGGAATAAAAATACTATTTTTTTATTTTCTGAAAAATATCCCACAAAACAATGCCTGCACTCACGGAAACATTAAATGAGTGTTTGGTTCCATATTGCGGAATTTCGATGGCCCCGTCGCACAGGTTAACCACTTTTTGCTGCACGCCTTTTACCTCGTTGCCAAAAACCAGCGCCGTTTTTTCATTTTCAGTTGGCTGGAAATCGGGCAGGGGAGTGCTGTTTTCCACCTGTTCCACCGCATAAACGTTATATCCGTCCTGCTTCAGCTGTTTAACGGCGTCTTCGGTTTTTTCGAAATACGCCCAGTCAACCGATTTTTCGGCATCCAGCGCTGTTTTGTGAATTTCCTTGTTGGGTGGTGTGGCCGTAATTCCGCAGAGGTAAATTTTTTCAACCAACAATGCGTCGGAGGTTCGAAAAACCGACCCGATGTTGTTGCAGCTTCTGATGTTGTCGAGCACAACCACCAGCGGGGTTTTGGGTACTTTCTTAAATTCTTGTTCCGACAGGCGGTTCAGTTCATTTATTCTGAGTTTTCGCATGGTTTTAAAAATCAATTGTTTTTAGGAATATTCAGGGAGAACATGTTTTAACGGCTGAAGCCTTTAGCTCGCTTGATTTTTTTGCCCCCGGCTTAAGCCAGGGGTTAAATTTCAGCAAATAGAAACAGGCTTTAGCAGTTAATGTTTTACCTTTCACTATCAAATTCAAAATTTTCAGGAGAGTTCCTCCTTACCAGTTTACTTCAGCACGGCGAACGGGCATGGTCATACAGCGGGCGCCGCCACCGCCGCGGGCCAGTTCGGAGCCGGCAATGGTTACGGCGCATTTGTTGTAATCATCCACATTTACTTTTCCTTTTATCACATCCACCGCCCTGATGATCTCAAAGCCGTTTTTGTTCAGTTCTTCCAGCGTATGCACATTCCGTTCGTACCCGATAATTTTTCCCGGTGCAAAAGCAAAAAAGTTGGCGCCGCTGTGCCACTGCTCCCGTTCCTGTGTCCATGGGTCTTTTTTTCCGCCACAGGTGATGGGTTTCAGGTCGATACCCAGCTTTTTCAACGCTTCGGGAATGTTGGGTTCTTCTGTGATTGCAACTTTACCGTTGTCAATTTTGATGTGAATGGTTCGGTAGCGGCTCAGTCCGTAAACCACCGGCTCGTAAACCATACAGGCATCGGTGCTCAGGCAGGTAAAAACCATGTCGAGGTGAATGAACGACTCGGGTGTGGACGGCAGTTCCTGCACCAGGATGTGATGAACCCCTCTGTTTTCTTTTTTGTCCGAAAGCCCCTTGTGGAGTATGTTTTCGATGATAAAATCGATGCCCTGGGTGCTGGTGCGCACGCCGGTGCCAATTACATAAACGTCGTTTCGGATAACCTGAAAATCACCACCTTCGAGCGTTGCTTTGGTGTCGGCAGGTATGCCGTGACGGGGTTTTACCGGATTGAGCGTTGTGGTTTCAAAAACCGGATGGTGGTTGAAAATGGCCTCTATAATCATGGTTTCGCGTTCGCGCACCGGGTTGGCCATTCGCCCGATGAGCATGTTGCCGTTTATTCCCATAGCCGAATCGCGGGTAAAAAACAGGTTGTGCAGCGGGCGCATCAGAAATTTTTCGCGACTGAGGTAGTTGGTCAGGTTGTTGCGTTCCAGAATCAGCCCTTCAATCAGCAACCCGGCCAGGTGCGACGCGGGTTTTTCAGCCAGCTTTTCCTCCATTCCTGCAATTCCTTCGTGGTTGCAGATTTCCTGTAGTAACTGCATTCTGGCCACCGGGTTTTCCAGAATTTCTGCCAGCATTTTTTTTACTTCGAACACTTTTGTCACCTTTTCCAGTACGCCCGACAATTGCGCATATTCTTTCGATGCGATGGACAGGTTCAGAATATCGCTGTAAAGCGCGCGTTCTGCGTTTTCGGGCGTCATGTTTTCTACTTCCGAACCCGGTGTGTGAATCACAACTCCTTCGAGTTTGCCTATTTCAGAATTAATACAGGTTTGCATTTTAACAGTTTAAAGTTGTAAAACCGCGGCAAAGATATAAACTTTGCACGTGCGATAATGGAAAAAAGATATCTTCGTTTATTGATTAAATGAAAAGAGGAATTTACATATTTTTGGGTTTTTTTGTGTGTATGCTGAGTTTTCGGGCTGAAGTCAGCGCGCAGGAAAAAGACACTTCGCTGATGTTGGGGATCATAAAAAAAGGAGATACCCTGATTCATCGAAATATTCCCGAAGTAATAGTCGTGCCACAGCAGGAGTTTAAAAATGCACGACAGGAACGTCGCTATAACCGGTATGTGGAGAAAGTGAAAAAAGTGTATCCGTATGCCAAACTGGCGGGAGAAATGCTGCAGGAATACGAGCCCAAATACCTTGCGCTGAACGACGATCGCGAACGGCGAAGGATGATGAAGGACCTGGAACAACAGCTGCTCGATGAATACAAAGACGACCTGAAACGGATGACCCTCTCCGAAGGCCGTATTTTGCTGAAACTGATAGACAGGGAAACCAGCAAAACTTCCTATACATTAATCAAGGATTTCAGGGGCGGAGTTCCGGCAGTGTTCTGGCAGGGAATTGCCCGTTTGTTTGGCAGCGATTTGAAAGCCGAATACGACCCGGCAGGCGAGGACAAGGTGCTGGAACAGATTGTGACGATGATTGAAATCGGTTACCTTTAAATTTCGGGTTATGACAGATTGGCTTCGCACCTTTATTGCAATTGACATCAACCCCTCGCCGCTGCTGATTCAAATCCTAAACGAGCTGCAAAACAAACTTTCAGCAGAACCGGTAAAATGGGTGAACCCAGGTAACCTGCATTTAACGCTGAAATTTTTGGGCGATACTTTGCCGTCGCAGGTGGATGAAGTCGGCGAAGAACTGAATCAGGTTTCCAAACTGTTTTCTTCCTTTTCGTTTGATTTGGAAGGACTGGGGTTTTTCAAAAACAAAGGGATACCGCGGGTTTTGTATGCCGCAATCAAAGAAGGAGAAGTACTGCAACAGTTGGCAGTTGAAATCGACAGCCGGCTGGCAAAAATCGGTTTCGAACCGGAAACCCGCCCATTCAATCCGCACCTCACCCTGGCCCGGATAAAATCTCTGAAAAATAAAAAGGGATTTTACGGGGCTACGGAAGAATACCGGGAAACATTTATCCAAACAGTTACAGTAGGCGAACTTCTGTTTTACCGGAGTGTTTTGAAACCCGAGGGGGCAGAATACAGGGAGTTGGAAAAGTTTCGGCTATAACCATGTCGATAAATGTTAACATCTTTAATTCAGGGTGTAAAAAAACAATTGGAGTGGATTCCAAACCTTCAAAAACACGTAATTCTACGTATTCAAATACCGTATTTCTACGCTTTTATAATTTGGAAATTTTTATAAAATTGCTCCCGAATTTACTAACCAATAAATCATGAAACACAAAACCATCATCATTCCCGGTCCAAGGTACTCCGAAATAATACCGACCGACGAAATCCTTCTGTGCAAAGGAATGGGCAGTTACACTGAAATTGATTTATCAGATAACAGGATACTAACCGTTTCTAAAAATCTTCACTGGTTCGAAGAACTTTTGTGTCCCGGATATTTTTTCAGGGCCCACAAATCGTTTATTGTAAACCTGCAGCACATAAAAAAGATTTTTAAGCAGGAAAACATCGTGGCATTGTCGAACGGCATATTGGTTCCGGTTTCGAGAAGCAGGAAGAGTTTGCTGTGGGAAAAGCTGGACGGCTT
>CAZXHP010000269.1:0-4403 GCA_964639655.1 uncultured Mariniphaga sp. | reverse complement strand
TTGTTAAGGCACAAAAATTTTTGATTAACCTTGCTCAAAGGCAACGAAATATGAAATAATTGTTCAACGGGTTTTGATACTAATGCCATTAAAATCAGAATAAATTTTGGTATGGGGATCAGCAGTTTCCGGGTGCCGTTTTGGTTGAGCACTTTTTTGAGAAAATCTTTATAGGTTAGATTTTCCCCAGCCAACAAATAACAATTCCCACTTTCGCCTTTTGTTAAAACATTTACAATTGCTTCGGCAGCAAAACCAGCATCAACAAAACTTTTACCCCCCGGAGGATAGAATAGAATCCGGTTTTTCAGAACATATCTCAACAATTTTCCGCTTGAGTTTCCTGTATCTCTTGCACCTAATATGAATGTTGGCGCGACAACGACTGCATTCAACAAATTCTTTTTTGTTTCACTTAAAACCAAAGTTTGGGCAATATATTTACTAAAGGCGTATCCCGATTGTTTTAACCAGGGCAAAAAATCTGACTCCTCATTCCCGGGCTCAGTTAATGTCCCGTTTGTAAAACAATTTGCAGAACTGACAAAAACCAGGCGTTTCACATGGTATTTTTTACATGCTTCAATAACAAGTTGGGTGCTAAAAATATTAACGCTCTCGTATTCAGAGAACCTGTCGTTTTGTGACGTTTTTGCTGCACAATGAATCACATAGTCACATGCTGAAATTGCATTTTCCAGGTCTTCTAAATTCATAATGTCACCTTCAAAAAGGCTATATTCAAGTCCGTGAAGTCCTCTCATATTACAACCTTTCCGAACCATGGCAACTACGTGATATCCCTTTATTACCAATTGTTCAGTAATATTAGCCCCAAGCAGGCCATTGGCACCAGTAACCAGAACCTTTCCTTTATGCTGCATGATTTAGCTTTATCTCTTTTAACAAGGATTTTCTGAAAACATCCAACAAAAACTGTGTTGGAAAAATTTTTATTAGAAGCCAGCTTAATTTGCCCATAATCCCCGGAATTATTATTGATTTACCTTTCAGTACTTTTTTTATGCAGATTCGTGCTACAGAATCGGGTGATAATACAGTAGATTTAATTAACCTGTTATGTGAATTTATCCTTGCTGAAACATTGGGATTGGTTGCCATCCCGCCTGGGTGTGCAACGCTGACCAAAACATTGGAGCCCTTTAATTCAGCATATAAGCCTCTTGAAAATGAATAAACAAATGCTTTTGATGCCGGATAGACGGTTTTGTATGGCATGGGCCCGAATGATGCCATGCTGGCAATATTTAATATGTACGCTTTTTCTTGTTTTTTCAGAACAGGCAATAGTTTTTGAGTGAGGGTTACAAGTGCTCTGATGTTTAAAAGAATGATATTATCGACATAAGCGGAAGAAGCATTTGTAAAATCATGAACACCACCAATGCCGGCATTATTGATAAGCATATCTATGCTGAATTTTTCCAAGAGATTATCACATAGATGATTTAATTCTCTATCGTTTGTTAAGTCTGTTTCAAAATAACACACATCAACGTTATACATAGCGCTTATGCGGGTTGCAAGCAAGTTGATATTTTCGCCGGGTAGTGATATTAATATCAGGTTACGGTTACAGGCTGCACATTCATGGGCCAAAGACTTTCCCAATCCACGACTTGCCCCCGTGATGACCGTATATAACCTGTTTTGTTTCGCAATAATCATTATTATTATTTTAATTCTGTTCATCATTTTGTAAAAATTCTGAACAAATAATCCCTGTACCACAAATACTTTTTAACAGAAGACAAGAATTTTGTTTTAGATAATCTGAATTTTAGTAAAAAATCAGACCGACACTAAAACCGATTCCCAGCTCTACATTGTTTACTTCCCCATCAATAACTGATACAGGCTTGATAAAACTGATTTCATAAGCCTCACCTCTTCTGTGGTCCAAAACGTTCGCATAAATACCGGGAGCAAAAGATATTGCTGTTTTTTCTGAGAAATTATATCTCAGTCCAAGTTTTATGTGATTTGAGCTGTTATATTGTGTGCTTTTAAAATCGTTTGGAAAATAATTTAAGCTCTGTATTTCAGGTTGTAACCAAATTTTCGGACTTATCTCCTTTATATGTCCGAAACCTATGCCAAAGAGAAATAAGTTATCGTTTATGTAATTGGCGCCTGCCGTAAAAATGGTGTAAAACTTTTTATATCCTACCTTATAACTTAATGCAGTATTGGCATAATCGGAAAATGAAAGTTCAAATTCATCATAGAAACCTTGTCGGGGTAAACTAAGTAAGCCGAATGAAAAGCCGTTTGGGATGGTATCCATGCAATTAATTAATCCCAGTTGAAATCCCTGTGATTTATTGGCATAATTAATCAATCCGATTTGTACTCCTTCGAGATTACCTTTTGTATAGTTTAGTATGCCGGCAACTTGTAACCCTTTCACCTTTCCTTTTGTAAAGTTGGCTATACCACCAAATTGAGCCCCGATGAAATTGTTACCGACTATATTGGTAATACCCGCAAATTGAGCTCCATCAACTTCCTTTTTTGAAATGTTGGTTATGCCGGCAAATTGAGTTCCTTTAACAGTTCCTAAACTTAGGTTATTTATACCTGCAAACTGGGCACCTGCCATATTCCCTGTATTAAAGTTGGAAACACCCCCGAATTCGGCGCCGTTTATGTCTCCTGTAACACCCGGAAGAATATTTACCGAAAGGTTATATGCTGTGTTCTTGCTCGATTTGCCCGAGGTTCCCAAAGGATATAAAAAACTGATTTGTCCCGGAAATTTTTCAGTAACTGCTATTTCTTCCGTTTTTAATTCGTTGCTCTCCTGACTCTGTGCTTTTGCAGGTACCGAATGGGTAGCTGTTACTGCGGACAATGTTGCTGCTGCAAAATATTTTAGCACCCGGGCTCCCCTTTTCCTTTTACCATGTTTTTCAGGGTTTAATGAATCGGTATGGAATATTTCTTCAGGTAGTTTTGTATCTTGCCCGTTCTGTCTAAAAGCACGCTCAACTGTTTTTAAAGTATCCGTCATGGTGATTCCAATTTTTTTAGAAAATAAATCATTCCCTTTTGTCTCTGATCTATTGATTCCATTTTCGGAAATGGTTGCAGGTTTCACCGTAAAAAAACTGGTATCATGAACCAAAACAGCCTCAATTGGGACTATTTTATCATCCTTTAAAGTAGCATCATAAACCTCATAAATAGTATCGTATATAAAAATGGTATCATATACATAAATAGTTTCAATAACCTGGGATTTAACAAAGCCGGAAATCAGAATCAATATAAATAAAAAAAGATATTTTTTCATATAAGTCTATCTTATAGTATCCCTTACAACAATAGTTTTTTTAATGTACACAGGTTTCCTGATTGTTTTCCTGATGGTATCGGGTTTATTTTCAGCAGCTGAATCTTTCAACACTTTAGTTTCTGTATCCATCGAAACCGTTTCATTTATTTTTCTTACAGGATATATCTCTTCTATTGAATCTTTAATAAATTCCGGTTCTGCCGGGTTGCGAGGTGTTCGAAAAACATCATTCGCAAAAAACAAGGAAAGAGCAATCACGCCTGCTGTCCCGATATAAAATAACGGAGTTTTAAAAAGTGAAAAACTGTTTCTATAAGGCATTTTTATACCTTTTGCAACGAACGTTTCTTTGGGTGGAATTTCGAAATCCCTGAATTTCTTTCGATAAAGCCTGTCAACATAAGAACCGGATTCGGGAAACAGCCAAATAATAACTGCCCTCCTTCTTTTCTTTTTCTGTTCTGCTTTTATCAAAAGTATTTGTACTATCTTTTTACGTGCTCTTGCTAAATGTGATTTTGAAGTACCAATTCTAATATCCAGTATTTTCGCAATATTTTTATGCTTATAGCCTTCCATAACATACAGATTAAACACAATCCTTTGGTTCTCAGGCAAATAATCCAATGCGGCAAGCAAATCTTCCTGCGAAAAATCGGCATTTTCAATTGTTTTCCTCGTTGACCAGGCATCTTCATTATTTGCTCCTTGCTCGGCCAAATCAAACGTTTTGTCGATTGGAATTTTTCCTGTCTTGTTACTGTTTAAATATTGAAGAGTAGAATTGACAACGATTTTGTATATCCATGCCTCAATACTCCCTTTCCCTTTAAACTGATTTGCCTTTTCAATGGCAGACAAGAATGAATCTTGTACAATATCTTCTGCGGCAGAAATATTACCAACATATCTCCTGCACACACCAATTAGTTTTGGGGCTTCTTTTTTATAGAGTGTATCCCAATTGATCACGGCTTTATCCTTCACCAGATTTGTTATTTTGTAGCTACTACTATTTATATGATGACAAATTACAAAAAGGTTGCAGTCTTTTTGTAAAAAATTACTTTTTTAGTGTCGAACC
>CAZXHP010000268.1:0-4443 GCA_964639655.1 uncultured Mariniphaga sp. | reverse complement strand
CCCCCATGTATGCAATAATCCCAAATAATGTCCCATTTCATGCGTTAAAGTTCTCCCATATTTGGCATGGCAATCAATATCCGACTCCCCGAAATGCATCCAGTTTATAAGAATTCCCTCCGCATCATCCGGGCCGGGAAGCAAAAGGTTTTTTGTTCCGGGAAGGTCTGTTTCGGGCCCTGTTGCAGAGCCTAACACAATACATTGTGTTGACTCCGGCAAAGGTGTAGTCCAGATATTTATATATAGCGAAGGATCCCAATAGTCATACTGCGCATAATGGTTTTGGTTATATCCCAAACCGGGAACTTTCATCTTCGATATATCTATTCTGTTTATTCCATCCGAAGGTTCACCTTCCGGCGATTGCTTTGCCAAAACGAATTCTATCATTGCGTCTCCTCCGTTGGGATGATTATTATAACCTCTGGTGCCCTCCTTTCTTCGGAAATCTTCATTTAGTATTTCGATTTGCCTCTTAATTCGTTCTTCTGAAAGATTAGGCCCAATGCCTGTATGCTCCCCTGAATGAAGGACATGAACAACCACGGGAAGGTAAACTACATCAACTCCGGGTATTGGGTTAACGGGCTCCGGACTTAAATCATTATACGCTTTATTGCATGCAGAAAACCAGATTAACAAAAGAATACCCGAATATGAAAATATTTTCTTCATCAAACGAATTATTCATTTTAAAATTCCCTTATGACTATTCAGCCAAAAAGAAATGTTGCAATTCTTTTAAAAGCGCCTCTCGCTGATCAATATGAATGTCGTGTCCCGTGTCGGAAATTACGACTAATTTGGAGTCGGGAATCTCGTGCGTCATTTGTTCCATTGTCCGGATACTGGTAAAAGGGCTGTCGGATGCAGCCAGAATCAGCGTAGGACAGGAAATAAGCTTCAGTTTATTCCAAAGTTCCTCCTTAGCCAGGGAGGCATTAATCATCCATTTTTGTAAACCTGAAGCATCGAATCTCCACATCCAGCGATTTCCATTTTCTTCTTCTTTTAAATTGTTTAGTACGAATCTGCGCAATTCTTCCCGATGCAGCCCCGAATATCCTGAAAGATACTGCCCGACAGCCTCTTCCTGATTATCATACCGGCCCCTGGCATATGCGTTAAGGGCGTTTATCCAACCGGTTACAACATCCTCGGAAGTAACAACGTCGGGCTCTATATCGAGCAGCGCAAGGCGTTTGATCTTACCGGGATGCTGTGAGGCAAACCACCAGCCATTTACTGCACCCATTGAATGTCCGGCAAGATATACGCTTCCGAGACCCAATGCGTCGATGAATGCGGCAATATCGCCGGCCATAATTGCGGGTGAATAGTCCCCGGCCCGGGAACTTGCACCGTGCCCCCGTTGATTCAGTACAATAACATAAAACTTATCGGACAGCGACCGGGCAACACTGTCAAATTCCCATGCATGTCCTGTTAATCCATGCAATATCAAAAGCGGAGGCGCATCTGCATCGCCCCATTCCCTGTAATGAAAATTTATTCCATTCACCTCCACATTCTTGTCGAAAACTCTTTTTTCACCGATCATTTTTCGTTCTAATTGTTGATTACTAAAAAACACAAACCCGGTGGCGGTTATGACCATCGCACTGAGTATTATTGAAATTGGTATTTTAAAACTCATCTGAAATTTTTCTTTGATGTGTGGTTGGCAATTATCAGTTTGGTAAAATTCTGCATTCTCTGATATTTTTTTGAAAGTCTCTTTAAATCATATAATACATTCATAATTAATCGTGTAAAAACCATAAAGTAACATTTCCGAGGTTCTTTTTAAACAGACCAGTTGGTACAAAAATAGAAAAATTATTTTACATACCAACTGGTCTGTTTACTTTTTTTTATCTTTGGATATGAAAAAAAATGGAAAATCGACCCGCGAGAAAATACTTGAAGAAACCAAAGCTTTGGTTTTACAAAATGGATATGTCGGCACTACGATAGATCAGATACTTGACAAAACCAACATCACAAAGGGCGCTTTCTTTTACCATTTTAAGTCAAAATCGGAATTAGCTTACGTATTAATGGAAGAATACGTAAAAGAAGACCTTGCAGAATTAGATAAAGCTTTAGAGATAAGCCACTCCCAAAAAACCCATCCGTTTGAACGTTTAATTTGTTTTGTAGAGTTTTTTATAAAAACGATGGAAGGAATTAAAGAACCTCCCCCGGGTTGCCTTTATGCGTCTTACGGATATGAGAACATTCACTTTTCCGACGATATCAAACAGTTAATAGCCCGTTCAATTTTAAAATGGAGACAAGCCATTGAAAAGTTGTTAGATGAGGTATCTGCAAAAAAAACAGCAAACATGGAATTTGACAAAATATCGCTGGCCGACATGTTTGTTGTCCTATTTGAAGGTTCATTTGTAGTGTCCAGAGCTTTAAACGAGCCGGACCTGACTGCCAAACAGTTAAAAAATTACAGGGATTATCTGAAATTATTATTTACCTGAAATTTTGTTTCATTCAGAAATACAGTTGCCCAATTTTTAATTACACCATCAGGTTCTCATCGCGGATAATCATCAGAATGGCCGAGTGTGGAAGGATGATGTATTTTTCGTTATTGAATTCGATCTCGAAACCGCTTTTGTTGAGGTAAACAGCCAGGTCGCCCATTTTGGCCTGCAACGGCACATACCTTACATCGTCCTGCTTTTGTTTCCAGGCTTCGTCTTCTTCCGAAACGGCCGGAATGGGATACCCCGGCCCCACTTTTACAATGTAGCCGCTTTGTACTTTTTCACTCTCCTGAACAGTAGGCGGCAGATACAAGCCGGTTTTGGTTTTACTCGAGGGAGTTTTGGGTTTTACCAGCACGCGGTCGCCCACCATAATAAACTTTTCAAGGTCTTTTTCTTCAATTATCAGTGACATATCGGTTTCCTTTTTGTGAACGGCAAAGATAACACTTTCCAACGGCTTTCAACCAGTGACCAATGACCAGCAACTTTCCCGATCCTCCTCATCCATTTCACAATTTTTCAATTTAACCCTTTTCCCAATGCTTAGTGAACATTGAATTAAACTCCAATACGCTTCTTCCTGTTTGGGTTTTGTCTTTTGAAAATTGGCATTTCATTTTTTTGCCTTTCCTTCTTTTTAAATATCTTTAGGGCAAACCAACAAAAAGCCTTATCGATGAAACGAAGAAATTTTATAAAAACCACCGGAATGGCAGCTGCCGGCACCGGCCTGGCGGGAACAGCAGCAGCCGGTTGCATTTCCGGTTCAACAAAAAACAAACTGCCCCGCTGGAGGGGATTCAACCTGCTCGATTACTTTTCACCCCGCGGCGGCGGCAGACGCTCCGCAACCACCGACGACGATCTGAAATGGATGGCCGACTGGGGTTTCGATTTTGTCCGCCTTCCCATGGCCTATCCGCGCTATGTGGAGTTCGACCCGTCGAAAGACATTACGCCCGACGATGTGCTGAACTTTAACGAAAAAGAGCTGGACAACATCCATGCGCTGGTGGAACGGGCCAACAAACAGGGGTTGCACATGAGCCTGAACCTGCACCGCGCGCCCGGTTTTTGTGTGAATGCCGGGTTTAACGAACCCTACAACCTGTGGCAGGACAAAGAAGCGCAGGATGCCTTTTACGAACACTGGAGCATGTGGGCCAAACGGTTCAAAAACTATTCTTCCGATAAAATCAGTTTCGACCTGGTAAACGAACCCTGCACCCGCGAAGATATGAACGACCAGCATTCACACCGGGGGGCTATTCCCGGGCACCTGTACCGCAAGGTGGCCAAAAAATCGATGGAGGTGATTAAACAGCACAATCCGAACCACCTTGTAATTGCCGACGGGAACAACGTGGGCGCCGATGTGATTCCCGAAATTTTCGACCTCGACATCGGGCAAAGCTGCCGGGGCTATTGGCCGCATTATGTCTCACACTTCCGGGCTTCATGGGTCTGGAAAAATCCGGATGATGCGCCCACACCGGTGTGGCCGGGCGAAATCGACGGTCAGCAATTCGGCCGCGACAAACTGGTGGAATTCTATGCTCCCTGGATTGATGCCGTAAACGAAGGCGTTGGCGTGCACTGCGGCGAGTGCGGATGTTATAAAGAGACCCCGCACGATGTTTTCCTGGCCTGGTTTGGCGATGTACTCGATGTACTGACTGAGCATGGTATTGGTTACGCTTTGTGGAATTTCCGCGGCGATTTCGGCATTATGGACTCGGGCCGCAAAGATGTGGAGTACGAAAACTGGTACGGCCACCAGCTCGACCGTAAACTGCTGACCTTGCTGCAAAAATACTGATTCATTTTTCGGGAACTAAATGATTCTGAGTAAATCATTAGCCCCGGGTGTACCCGTTTGGAACATCTACCTGCGTTTGAGCGGAGCGGGTTCACTTTTTTGCATAAAAATCTC
>CAZXHP010000267.1:3371-4473 GCA_964639655.1 uncultured Mariniphaga sp. | reverse complement strand
GTACCTTACCCTAAGCCTTACAATAAACTTTGTTTTTTCCGAAAATTTTTGGTTGATTAATCTCATAAAGCTTTCTTTTTTAATTTATACTCTAATATTTACGCCTGCATCTCGGGCCGCTGCAAAAAAGGTTTTTATTGAAACTCCAGATTTCCCGCGCTTTAAGCATTTATCAAACTGTTCATCGCATTTCACCAGGTCGTATTCCGGGTAAAATTTACTTACCCGGTGAAAGTAATTCCGGCCGGTTTCTCCAAATTCGTGGGCAAAGGCAAAACCCAGCTTCAACCAATCTTCATAACTGCAGGTAAGGTCCAGTCTGTAATTCTCGATCCTCCGGAGAATAACTTCAACATGATATTGAATCCGGGTAAGGTTTTTATCCATTGGCGCCGGGTTAAATTTTCTGTTTGGCTTTGGCTGGTTTAGCCATTTACCCGGGTTGAATTTTGTTCGTTCAACCAGGTAGATTTCTCCCGGCCACTGCATTATCATTTTCCCATGTTTGGGATGCAAAAAAGCCTCCGGATCATAACATAGAAAACAAACCCTGGAAACATCGCGGCCCGATTTATCAATCTCAATTTGATAGGTGTGTTGAATATAGCGGCTGATTGCATCAAAACATTGGCCGTGGTTATATTCGCCGGCAACATCGATGGAAACAACCCACTTTAACCCGTTCCCGTTTGGTGAAGTAAAAAGTAGTTCAGTCTCAAAGTTTTTATCTTTTAGTAGTTGGAGCTTCAATTGATGGGGCGCGTTGATGTGATCAAAATCCAGAACCAGGTACCCGGAATGATTTTTTAAAGCATCTTCTTTGCGCCTGGTGAATGTGCCGGAGAAAGTAACAAACGGGAAACTGCCGGCTTTGAATTCCCGGTTCCTGGCAGCATCGTTTATTTGCCTCAATTGATATGTATGCTTTTTCAGCCAGTGGCCGGTTATCAGCTGGTAAACTTTATCCAGGGTAATTTCCCGGTAAGGTGTAACGTTGGTTACCGGAGCTTTAAAAAAACTGAACTTTGTCGTTTCCATATTATTGAACTTTTGATTGTTTGATGAATTGTTTTTTACAGATGAAATTTTTACCGGGCTTTTG
>CAZXHP010000267.1:1493-3271 GCA_964639655.1 uncultured Mariniphaga sp. | reverse complement strand
TTTCCATTTTTCACACCCCAGGCAAAAGCGGTCCAGAATACGGTAATCTCGTCTGTTTGTTTTAGTAACCGGTTCTGCTCGATGGCGTTGTCAACCACTACATTTGTTATCTCATTGAAGGAAAAAGGGAACTTCAATTTTTTAATCAGAAGTTTGGCCGGTGTGAGTAACAGGGCCACATGCTTTAAGGTGCGTTCGGAAAAATCAGCTTTAATTACCTGCCGTATTTCTTTCATGTTTTCGTCGAAGGTTTTTTTAAATCCTTTCTGAAAATATTCCCGGTGTTTCAGTATTTCAGTTAACACTTTGCCGAATCCATTATCCTGCAGTCGTTCCAGTTCGGCAAAAGCTTTGCGCTGGGTGTCGCTGAACCGGTTGTTCTCAAAATTCAGCAAAACCATACGCGAAAGCACGGCTGTTTTCTGCGTGGGTAAGTGGTTCCCGTCCAGAATAATTGCAGATTTAACCTGGGAAACCTTTGTCCGGTTGTCGTTACTTTTTACACCGGTTGCCCGGCCTGATCCATCGTAAGCAGTCAGCAATAAATCCTGGTTGGCTTCATCCGTATCAGTGGTGTATTCCTTGAGGTAAAAAATACTGTTACTGCGGCTGGCAATGGTCCGGCTTAAACCTACCTGTGTAGCGTTATTCAGTGGAATTCCAATATAATCCTTTCCAAACAACCGGAGCAGGTTCTCAACCAGTGTTGTTTTGCCGGTTCCGTAAGCGCCAAACAGAAAAAGGAACGGAAAAAATCCCACCTGGTCAAACACAATATCCCAATAAACCGAAAGGATTAAAAACAGGATTGCAATTCCACCATTCGATTCAAAAGCTTCAAAATAAAGTTTGGCCCACTGTTCAAAATTCAGGGTTCCGTCGATGTAAATAAATTTACGTTCACCGTCGTAATCAGAATTATTCAGATGTGCCATTCCAAAAGCCGGCAGGTAGTATTTTTTATTCTCGTGGTCCGGATCATCTACAATACCCACCTCATTTACTTTAACCAGTTTTCCTTTGACCGTGAAAACAGCATTGGCAAAAGCATAGATTTGATGTTCGCGGTTCCATCCCAGGGTTTCAACAATATGAGACTGAATTTCCTGGTCCATCCATTTAACAAAGATTCGCTCGAGCTGGTACGTATTGCTTAAAAATGAACATTGTTTACTTTTCAAAATTGTTTTGAAAGCCTCCAGCTTCATTTCAGAACTTTGCACCTCAACAATATGTTTTTCACCGGTATTCCTTTGTAGTTTAATAATCCGCTTACTGTTATTGGTGCCATTAACCAGGTGAAAAAGGCTTTCTCCCACAAAATTTGAAAGTTCAATTTTAACCAACCTTTTTCCCTTATATTCTTTGGTGAAATATTTGCTGCCAAAGATGTAAAAACCGTACTGCTCCAAATCTTCATCCGGCGATGGGCTGTCGGGTATGGTCTCTTTTATGTATTCCATTAATTCGTTTGTTTGGCATTTATCACTTTGCGGATCGCAATCCTAAAAAAATCAGAAATTGAAATTTGCTCCCGGGTGCAGTACTCATCCAGGGCGGCCCGCTCTTCATTCGAAACCCGAATGCCAATGTGTTTTTTCTTCTTTCTTAGATCGATAATGTTTAAATCTTCCATGTTACTATTATTTAATGTTTTACCGAACTTAGGAAAAAGGTAAAACATAAAAAAGGACAAAAATGAAGGCCTGTTTTTCTATGGAAAAAGGCAACCTCCCGGATGGTAAAAAAAGCTTTCTTCACCATCCGGCAGGGGTTCA
>CAZXHP010000267.1:0-1393 GCA_964639655.1 uncultured Mariniphaga sp. | reverse complement strand
GAGTTGGTCGCGTAATTGCTTTTCACTTTTCATTGTAGTAAATTTTTTATGGTTAAACTTCTTTTTCACAAACTTTCAGGTTGTTGTTTTGGGTTATTCCTGCTTTTTCCTCGAGAAGCTTGATGCTTTTATCTCTATATTTTTCCAAATCTTCTTTGAGCAATGCAATGGTTTCATCCTTCATTTCAAGAGTTTCTTTTTGCAGATGAAGCAATTTTTCTTTGTCATCACAATGCTGGCAGTGGTTTTCATCCGGTAGCTTTTTCAGTTTTTCGTGAGTTAGCGCAAACATTGTCTCACATTCTTTTATAAAATGTAACGCATCGAGCATTTCATACTCAAGCTCATTAGCAGTTTGGCCAATATCAATTAGGTTCCGGTACTGTTCGTTAAATTTTTCGGGGCCAAATTTTTTTAATTCAATTTTTAAATTTTCCATTTTGTTGTTGTTTTAAATTATTACTTTTTATGTTAATTTGAAAAAGAGAGATGACTAAAGCAACCGGGTTAACGTCATGTATTCTTCCCAGGCTTTAATCATTTCATCTTGTTTGGTATCCAAGTCTCTCAATTGCAGTAAATCATTTTCGATACTGCATTCGGTTGTGAGTTTATTTAGTTCAGCTTCAAGATTTTTGTACCTTTCCAGCGCTGCTTTTCTGTCTGATTTTATCGTTTCACGTTCCTGCGAAATTGAATCATGATAAACATCGATTACCGGGTAACCTTCCTGAGCATTTTCAATCACACATTTTCTGAATTGTTCTTCCAAATACTCAATTTCTCCCATAATATCACTGGAAAGATGTCCGTTTTCGGTTCCAAATTCTTCAAGTCCTTTTTCTCCAAAAGCCTCCAGTTTTTCCGAAATGCGATCTAACATTTCTTTAAAATAATTTTCAAAAAATTCATTCTTTGTTGTCATTTTGTTGTTGTATTAAATTATTACTTTTTATGTTAATTTGAAAAAGGGAGCCGAAAGCCCCCTTTGCTTTATTTACTCTTTAATTTTTGCGTCAAAACTATGATTTCAGCATCGGTTAAATTTCTTTTCAGATAATTCGGCAAATCTGCATTTTTTAGTGTGGCGGCAGGGTGCAGGTGCCAAACATCAAATCTGCCTTCGCCTGTGGGATGTTCGAGTTCAGAATGTTTTTTCCCTATACTCTCCGTTGTAAAGCAACCCCAAAATACTTTTGGTAAGTCTCTCGGTAAAACTGCCGCCCCAGCATCGTTTAAAAGATTGATTGGTTCAGCAATTTTTTTACAAATTTCCAAAACCAAATTTTGGGCAACGTTCTCAGTGTAATGCGTGTGTGCCGACGTGATATCGCTTACTGTTTTTTCGGATATTTTAAAATCCTTTTGGCCGAAAAGCTCACGTATAAGTTTG
>CAZXHP010000266.1:1925-4483 GCA_964639655.1 uncultured Mariniphaga sp. | reverse complement strand
TTACTTGGAGACGGAACTTCTTTGACCGCAAAAAATTACACTTTTAGTGTTTTGTTTAAAGAATTGCCGGAAATGGAATTTTGCCAGGTGAATAAGCGGGAAGCCATATCCATTAAAACTGTGGCATATTTTTCCAGCGATGAAATTACAACCCGGATAAAACATCCATCGGGCAAACCGATGAATATTACACTAAGCGAAAGCTACAAGGATGAGTTTATGAAAAAAGTAATGCGGTAGAAAATTACATTTTTTTTACCGGTTGTTTCAATTATTGGCCTGTTCAACACAAAAGCCCAAATTATTAAGTTATTCCAAATTAAACTTGTATTGGTAAATGCTAATACATAAGTTATGAATCATTTCAGTTTTCCAATAGAAGATAATGTTTTTCTGTTTTTTGCACTGCTTTTAATTGTATTGGTTGCTCCCATTTTGTCTAAACAGATAAAACTTCCGGGAATAGTTGGGGTAATTATAGCCGGGGTAATCGTTGGGCCGAATGGGTTAAACATTATCGGAATGTCGTCGGCCATAGAGTTGCTTGGCGAAATAGGCTTGTTATATATTATGCTTTTGGCGGGTCTGGAAATCAACCTGCTCGATTTTAAACGGAACAAAAATAAAAGCCTTGTTTTTGGACTTCTTACTTTTACCATTCCACAGGTAGGTGGAACCTTTCTCTTCCGGTTGCTGGGTTTCTCGTGGCCGGCTTCCATTCTTATAGCCAGTATGTTTGCATCGCACACGCTGGTAGGTTATCCAATTATAACCAAATTGGGAATTACCCGGAACCGTGCGGTTTTAACCACAGTAGGCGGGACGATTTTTACAGATACGCTGGCCCTATTGGTGCTGGCCGTTATTGCCCGTTCGGTTGGCGGAGTGCTCGATTTGAATTTTTGGGTCTCAATGGTTGTCCTTATCGCTGTTTATGTTGCGGCTGTTGTTTATTTGCTGCCGCTTCTTGGCCGCTGGTTTTTCAGGTATGTTGACGATGGAATTGTGCAGTTTCATTTTGTGCTCGGAATGGCTTTTTTAGGTGCTTTTCTGGCCAGCGTTATTGGAATAGAACCCATTGTGGGCGCATTTTTAACCGGACTGGTATTAAACCGGATGGTGCCTGCTTCCAGCCAGTTGATGAACCGGGTGCAGTTTGTGGGAAATTCATTGTTTATCCCGTTTTTCCTGCTTTATATAGGTATGATTGTGGATGTGGAGGTGTTGATTAAAAATCCTGCCTCGTGGGCTGTAATGGCTATTATGCTTATTGTTATGATGCTTACCAAACTGATTTCTTCCAATTTAACCCAACGTATTTTTAATTTTTCAAAGGCGGAAGGATGGGTAATTTTTGGGCTTTCAACCACTCAGGCTGCCGCTACACTTGCTGCTACCCTTGTAGGATATGAACTTGGAATTATAGGGGAGGAAATTTTAAATGGAGTGGTTTTAATGATTCTTGCCAGTTGTATTATTGGTCCATGGGTAGTGGAACACTTTGGGCGAAAAATTGCCTTTGAAGAGTCGAATGAAAAATTTGATACCGTTTCCGTTCCCCATGTAATGGTTCCACTGTCGAACCCGGCCAATGTGGAACATTTACTCTCTTTGGCTTTGGTGCTTAAAGACCACAACGGAACCAAAATTTCAGCGCTATCAGTTATTACCGAACCTGAAAAAAACAACGGTAAGGTTAAATCCGCTGAAAAGTTGCTGGAAAATGCAAAAAAATATACCATCTCCACCGGGGTTGAACTGAATGCCGTTAAAAAAACCGACGTGAACATTGCTCATGGTATTGCACGCGCCGCATTGGATGAAAAGGCCGATTTGCTTGTAATCGGCTGGAATGGCAAAGTATCGGCTCAGGACCGTATTTTTGGTACCGTGCTCGATCAGTTGCTGGAACTTACTTCCCAGCCGGTTCTTGTTTCTAAAATTGAGAAATCGATTATGAGCAACGCGCGGGTGGTATTTTACCTGCCTCCGTCATCGCTAAAAGAACCGGGCATTTTTGAAGTGCTTAAAACGGCGTTAGGGCTTGCCAAAGGCATGAGCGCACCGCTCCATCTGCTTGTTGAGAATGAACAGTTTCCAATATTAAAATCAACTTTCAGCAACCGGAAAGACGACGCAGAAATCTATTTCCATACTTTTTCGGGAATTGATGTGGAAGAAGAACGGCTGGACACTATTTTACGGAAGGATGATTTTTTGGTGGCAGTGGGTGCACGGCGTAAAACCATGAGCTGGCTTCCCTTTTCAGATAAATTACCTCAAACGATTGCAACCCGTTACAGCGATAGGAATTTTATTATTGCATACCCCGGAATACCGTATGAAAAACACGAATTTCAGAAATCATAAAATTCGGTTATATTTCAAATTTATCTGAATATCGCTACATTTAAACCTTATTTAATTTTAATGAACCGGGGAGAAACATAATTTTTTAGTGTGAAACGTTTCCAAAATACCTATTTATATACCGGAATTACAGGAATTTTTCTGATTATTTTGGTTCTGGTGATAATTTTTGGCACGGGATTAAACCA
>CAZXHP010000266.1:0-1825 GCA_964639655.1 uncultured Mariniphaga sp. | reverse complement strand
CTCTATTTCCCGGAGTCCTTCCAGGTTTTGTTTCCACCGCAATCGCTCGACAATCTGCATTTCGTGAGTCAGATTGGTCTTATTCTTTTTATGTTTGCCATAGGTCTTGATTTGGACCTTGGCGTATTAAAAACCAAATCTTATGTTGCCGTAACAATCAGTGCAACCGGAATATTTTTCTCTTTTATACTGGGTATTGCACTTGCCTGGTTTTTATATGGAAGATTTATACCTCCGGAAGTGTCGTTTTCTTCTTTCGGGTTGTTTTTTGGGATTGTGTTAAGCGTCACAGCGTTGCCGGTACTGGCACGTATTGCACAGGAACAGGGTATTCACAGGACAAAGACAGGAACAATAGCGGTAGCATCGGCAGCAGCAACTGATATTCTGATTTGGTCGGTTTTAGCGGTAATTCTGGCTTTTGTTCGTTCTGATTCCTTTTACGGTGCAGTTTATATAATTGTGTTTGCTGTTACTTTTATTTGGGTTATGATAAAACTGGTTCGACCCTTTTTAAAAAGAGTAGCAGAATTACACCCGGCCCGTGAAAATTTAAGTAAACCGGTTATTGCCCTGTTTTTTGCTATGCCTGCATTTTCATCATTGATAGCTGAAGTTATTGGTATCCATGCGCTTTTCGGTGCATTTTTGGCCGGTGTAATTATGCCCGAAGATAACAGGTTCAGAAATCTGATTATTGAAAAGATAGAGGACGTGTCCATTGTTTTCCTGCTTCCGTTGTTTTTTGTTTACAGTGGTTTACGTACTCAAATCGGTATAATGAATGAACCCGGTTTATGGGCAGCAACCGGTTTAATATTTTTGGTTGCTGTAACAGGAAAATTTTTCTTCAGCGCCCTGGCTGCAAAAGCAACAGGTCAAACCTGGAAAGAGAGCCTGACCATTGGTGCATTATTGAATACCCGGGGATTAATGGTTTTGATCATCTTGAATATTGGCTATGACGAAGGGGTGTTTACTCCGGAAATTTTTACCATGATGATAATTATGGCACTGGCAACCACTTTTATGACCAGCCCGTCGTTATCGTTAATCCGTTGGGCATTTAAACCGAAAACAGGAGAAGAAAGTGAAAAAATTAGACAACACGGGAAATTCAATATATTAATTTCATTTGCCAACCCCAATATGGGCCGCGCCCTGTTAAGGCTCGCAAATTGTTTAACCAAAAAAATGCACGAAAATACCTCAATAACTGTCATGCACCTTTTTTCACACACCGGGTATCATTCGTTTAATATGGAAAGTTATGAAACAGAATGTTTTGCTCCTGTAAGTACGGAATCAAAATTACTCAATCAAAAAATTTCCACCCTTTTTAAGATTTCAAACAATATTGATGCAGACATTACAGAAATAGCGAACAGGGGCAATTACGATTTGCTTCTGGTTGGAATCGGTCAATCCATATTTGAGGGCAGTTTACTCGGTAAGATGCTTGGGTTTACTACGCGTATTATTAATCCTGATAAAATTTTGGAACAGGTGACAGGAAAAGAAAGTTTATTTGGGAACAGTGTGTTCAATGAAAGGACCCGAGCCATCCTTTCCGGGTGTGATATTTCAGTAGGAATCTTAATTGACAAAAAATTTGTCAAAGCCGATTCCATTATCATTCCGGTATTGACCGGCGATGAAATTGCTGTTATCAGGTTTTCGCAAAAAATGATTAATAACGCTGCATCTCAGGTATTGATTGTTGATTTCGAAGGCATTGTGAAAGACCATATTAAATTGAAGGAACTCATAAGAAGTATTGAGCAGGTTGCACCAAACCATATCGCCTTAACCGATGCTGCCGATT
>CAZXHP010000265.1:0-4488 GCA_964639655.1 uncultured Mariniphaga sp. | reverse complement strand
GTTGAAATTGAATCGTTAAAACTCGATAAACTGGCCAGCGTAAACGGAAAAGACGATTACGTGCATTTATACACCACAAGGCGTTTCTTCCCCGAAATTAACGGCAACGACGACAATTATGAAGCGACTTTAAACATTCCGATTGAATACAAGGATATCGAAGGGCCCGACAAAGTCTTGAATGTGGGAGCAGAATTAAACCTGGTTCAGGATCTCGGCCTGACCGACGATATCGACAACCTTCCGCAACTGGTGCTGCCGACAGCAAGAACGGTACGGCTTACCATCAGGGCGGTTTGTGAAGACAAAGCAGATGACAGCGATACAGGCGCTTATTACGGCGTTATCGATGCAGCCAACAAAACATTGGATGTAAGATACGGCGAGCCTTTTTCTGTGACGTTGTACAAAGCATCGGACGACGAAACCGGATTGCTGGCGCTTACCGCCGGAGTTCCGAATATTCAGGCGTTGTACATGCAGCCGGATGCGGCAAACGTGTTCGACGGCAAACTGACCACTTTGTTTTTTGGAATTGAAAATGCTACACAAAACAGCAATGTACAGCAACTGGCAGATCAACTGAACCTGGAAAGTAACGGTTTAACGTTGTACGCCCGCAAAGGAAAACGGGTTGTGTTTGGGTGTTCGAGCCGGATTCGCCACACATTGGCGCCCGACGGGTCGTCCATCACTTTTGCTTCAAAAACCGATTTGTTTAACCACTGGTTGTGCTGTGTGAATTTTGAACTGGACAGGGACTGGATGTGGGATGCCCTGGAAACAGACAGTTTTATCGTGAGGCGCACCAAAGGTTTTACACACGATGCTCAGCCTGAGGAAGAAGATGCGGAAGCCGGACGTATCAAAATGATTCGGACAGCATCGTTTGAATCGCTGGACAATCCGCAGCGCAATTCAACCCAGATTGTATTTATCGATGCCGTGGAACCCAAAAAAGATCCGCAGAACGGCAACCCGGCATTCCCGGATACCATCGATCTGGCTTACACGCTTGAACCCAGGTTCAAACCCGATCATGGAGCGGAAAGAGACGAACCGGAGACGGTGGAATTGACGCTTCCGATTACCACACCGCCGGCCCAGGTTCCCAAAATTGTTTCAGCCGGTTTTGCGCTTTCACCTTACAAACGCGATGAAAAATATGAAAACTCGGAATCGCGGAAACGTTTTCTCTGGATTGAATTTGCCGAACCTGTTGAAGATCCGCAGGACAGCTATTTTGCAAGGATTTTGGCCAGTGTGCCCGATCAGTTGATCAGCAATAACCATCCCTCGCTTTTTGTCGGTCCGCAGGAACCGCCGCTGCCCATCGATCCGGAACAAATCCGGATTATCACCCCGGCTTCATCCAACGATTTGGCAGGGTTGAATGCCATGCAACCGATGGTAAAAAGTACCAGCAGTGATGTACACTACATTCTTCCCGTGCCGCCAGGTCTGCATGCCAACAGCGACGAAATGTTCGGCTTTTTTACTTATGAATTCAGAGTGGGGCATTATGAACGCCCGCCTGTCAACCCCGGCGACGAACCTGCAAAAGTGTGGACAACGGCACAGGGCCGTTTCGGAAGACGGCTTAAATCGCACGGCATTCAGCATCCGGCGCCGGCGCTCACCTGCATGCCCAACCGCGACAGCGACAAGCTGTGGGTAACGGCTCCATACGCCGTTGCAGTACACAAAGGGAAAAATGTAACTGCAAATCCGCCGCGCACAGAATTGTGGGCTTTGTTGTATGCCCAGGTAAAACAGGCCGACAACAACGATTACCGGAATATCCTTCTGGACGACCGCCCGCTTGACTGGAGGGTGCAGATAGAAAATGAAAAAGATGTAAATGTGTTTGAGAAATATACCAGCAACGAACTGCAACTGCTCAATCAAATAACAGTAAAAACACTGAAAGGGCAGGTTTCGCCAACCGGTAATTTCTTTAAACTTGTCGATTTTACGAAAAAGAATAAAAGCTCGACAAAATACGGAACTACGGTCTGGAGCAACAAGGAAGTGTCGCAGTTGCTTTCGGTTTATGGGTTGCCCAAAGATGCTTCCCTGAGTGTAGTTGTGGTGGAAACCCTTCCGCAAATCAACAATATTTTTGAACACATTACAGGATTAAACCAGCCGCAGGTGGCGCAAACAGCAACCAATATGGTAAGCGAAGACCAGAAAAAAACGTTTTACCAGGAGTACGACAGAAGGTTTCATACAAGATCGTCGGCTTTTACACCCGATGTTCCGCAAAAGCCAAGTCCGGTAAGCGACGAACTGGGCCACCACCGTATTTTACGCACTTCACGGTTGACCAAGGTACCCGATGTTTGTTGCACGGATTGTTAAAAAGTAAGCGTTGATGCGTTAAGTTTAATAAACGACATGGGATAAAATGTCTCTTGTTCAAGTCTGGCGCTGCAGCATAGCAAAACAGGCAGGAGCGTTTGTTTGCCCCTGCCTGTTCTGGTGGATGTCGAATGCTTTTTCCCGATTTAAAGTGGAAAAAATAAGCTGAAATTTATACCGGTTTCCAAAATTTGGATACCGGTTTTTGAAATAGCGTCAGATTAAATCGGACAATTTTTTTATCAGATTTTTAAGCGCTTCAGAAGTTTCCCCGAATTTATCGCCAAATTCGGCTATGGTATCCGGTGAAACAAATAAAAATGTATTCCCTTCCTGCAGTTGCTCAAACGATTCAGAAACAGACCTATGGCAGGGTGAGGAAGTTATTTTTTCGTGGCTTTGTTTGGTCAGGTAAAAAAGCCTGACGGTAATGCTTGGTGCACCAAATAATTCCTCGCAGATAAACAAAATATGCCCGAGTTTTGTGCCGGCATCCATCCTCGAACTGCTGTACTCCCCGTTTATGGCACTCAACACGCCTTTGGCAATTTCCAGTGAATTGCCGGTGGTCAGACCGGGTAACAACTGACCAATAATCTGGGTGTTTAGCGCAATGGAATTATTTTCTATGGATAACGTTTTTCTGTATTTGGAAACTTCAATGAAGTAGCCTGATTTGATAATAACATTGCTCCATGAATCATAGTCAAAAAGGTCTTTCCCTTTTCCCTTTAGTGCTTGTGCCATTGCCACAAAAAGAACAGTTACGCTGTCGAACAATTTTTTTGTTTCAGCCTGAAGCAAATCGCTTGTAGTGGAGTAGAAAATATTACCTGTTTGATTTAATCTGAATTTGACAATCATTTCAGTGTCTCCGCCAGTTTCCCGCAGGGCGTCGGCAGCAGCTTTTAAAACTGTTTTTTCTGCTTTTTTTTGGTTGAGTTCATCAGAAACAAAACTGTGTTTGTTAAGAGGTACTGAACCTCCGTCCACAAATGTTCCCAATAGTTTCTCTTTGTCTTCAACAATACCTTTAATCATCGTTTTAAAATTTAATGGTTTTTTACGCGTGCAACCATAGGGCTTTTTAAGCTGTTTATTCAACAGGATTCCGGTTTTTATCAACTCATTTGTTTTCATTAGGGGTGGTCGGTCCCATCTTAACCCTTTGTCGGTTTTAATCGGTTGAACATCGGTAGAAAACAGCATTCACGTTTTTAAAGTTACGAATAAAATTAATGTGTTGTATTTAAAATCTGGTTTGCCGGTAGAATAACTTTTATGCTTCTTTATTGGCCGTTAGCGTATAACTGTGCGGAAAGATTTAACTTTCCGGAACAAACAAAATATAAACTTAAGGTAAAAACGAAAGGAAATGGCGTTGCAAAACCACACAGATTGAAATTTTGGACAAAGACAAAAAACGGCGATTAAACTCAAATTGAAAAATGCTTACATTGCAGCGTGTGGACAGCTGATAAAAAAATCATGTTAATTTTACCGGGAAAAAGGAAAAGTAAATTTTGTTATGAAATTTGGTCCGTGGCTGTGTTTTTTAGTCTTTATTCCGGGCATTGCCTTGGGGCAGCACCCGGTAGATTCGTTGCTGAATGAACTTGATGACGCGATAAAGAACCACAAAGTTTATACCCGGCAAAAAGAACAACGCATTGAAAGGATTAAAAATAAAATAGATGCAGTACAAAAAAACACCATTGATGAATATAATCTGAATGCAGCACTTTTTGAGGAATACCGCCCCTACATTCTCGATTCTGCAATTTTTTACAAAAACCGGAATATCGAAATTGCCGACCATTTGAATGCTGTTGGACGGTTGTACCAAAGTAAATTACAGATGGCTTACCTGATGGCGTCAACCGGTATGTATATGGAAGCCGTCGATTTGATAAAATCGATTCGAAGAACTAACCTTCCCGACAGTTTGCTTACGGATTATTACGATACCTACAGGCACGTTTATTCTGAATTGGCCTACTACACGCAAGACAACAGAGGCGCACAAATGTATTGGGATATTTCCAATCAGTACAGCGATTCTTTGAATAACCTGCTTACTCCGGATGATGAATTGTACTATTCAATTAAAGAAGCAGATTTGCG
>CAZXHP010000264.1:0-4495 GCA_964639655.1 uncultured Mariniphaga sp. | reverse complement strand
GGCACTGATGGACTTGGCATCGAAGGCCGTGTCGATTTCGGCATTGACCAGGTGGGCGAAGGTCACATCGGCGCAGCGGCTTCCACTTCCGGCGGATTTGAACTGGAGGGTGCCTTTAATTTTGATTCGGAGTTGTTCGATCCGGCGGAAATCAGTGTGGAATACAAGGAAAATGTCTGGACCATTGGCGGACAGATTGGCATCCCCGAAGGAAAAGTGCGCGGCGTGAAAAATGCCACCATTACGGCAACGTACAGCGAAAATACCTTTACCGCATCCGGTGAAGCGGAACTTGATATTCCGGGCATCCAGCGGGGAAGTATGGAAGTGGTTTACGGCGATGAAGGGTTCTCCATTAGCGGCGATTTCGATTTGAAAGACGATATTCCCGGCATCCGGGGCGGAAATGTTTCGGCAACGGTGGCCAAACAGGCCGGCGAAGAAGGTTACAGCGTGAGTGTCACCGGTACCGCCCAACCCGACATTCTGGGAATCGACAGTTCGCTGACGGTTTCCTATGAAAACGGTGCACTGACTATCGAAGGGTCGGCGTCGTACAGCCGGGGAATGCTGGCGGGAACAGTTAATATTGGCGCTACCAACCGGCCCATTGGCGACGAAGGCGAACCGGCAGGCGATCCCGACGATACCATGCGGGTTTACGGCGGCGGCAGCTTAACGCTTACACTCACTCCATGGTTGCAGGCCACCGCAGGCGTTCAGTTTTTGGAGAACGGCGAAATTGAAGTTACCGGCCGTATCGGCCTGCCCGACACCGTGGATGTGTTCGACCGGAAATCCATCGACCGCAACCTGTTTACGGCCCCGGCCATCGAGATTCCCATTTTTGCCATTCCGATCGGTCCGCGCAGCATCGGACTGGTGGCACGGATTACCGGAGGGCTCGACTTTTCTGCCGGTTTCGGGCCTGGTCAGCTAAGAGATTTATACGGCGAAGTGACTTATAATCCCGACCACGAAGACGAAACAACGATTTCCGGCCACGGTGAATTTGCCATTCCTGCCGACGCCGGCCTTACCCTCCGGGGCGATTTGGGTCTCGGAGTCAGCGCTGGTATTGCCAGTCTGACGGGCGGTATCGAGATTGCCGGAACGCTCGGACTGGAAGGCGAAGCAGCTGCAGAAGTAGATGTGAACTGGAGTCCGGCAACCGGCCTGGCTTTGGATGCTACCGGACGGATTACCGTAAATCCGAAGTTCACTTTCGATATAAATGCCTTTGCCCGGGCAAGCCTCGATTTGTGGGTGAAAACAATTTCCAAAACCTGGCGCCACAACCTGGTTTCATTCTCCTGGGGACCGGATATTCAGTTCGGAATCGTATTTCCGGTCCACTACCGCGAAGGCGAACCGTTCGATATGTCGTTCGATGATATCCGGGTTATCTATCCGGACATCGATATTGTCAATATGGCAAAAGGATTGGCACGGGATATAAAAGACAGAATTTTTTGATTAAATTTCGCAAACTATGGAAAACCAGGTAGAACAACTCAATAACGAAGGCGTTAAATTATTTCTGAACGGAAACTTCGGCGCAGCCAAAAACAAATACCGCGAAGCGCTGGAGATTTCGCCGGAATACCCGACAACGCTCAACAACCTCGGTATGGTGCTTCTTCAGGAAAAAAAATACACCGAGGCAGAAAAGTGTTTTAAAAAAGCCATCGGACTAAAAGAAAACCCGACCTATTTTCTGAACCTCGGTCATGTGTATGCCAACCTTAATCAACCCGGTAAAGCAGAGGAAAACTACCTGAAAAGCATCGAACTGAATCCCGATTCGCTGATGGCCTGGAAAAGCCTGGGCGGACTGTACCAGTATCAAAAAAAGTATTTTCATTCGGTTAAGGTTTGGAAAAATGTTATCGATAATTACAGCCGCGATTCGTATTACAAAATCCAGCTGGCAAAAGACCTGATTGCATTGAAGGAGTTCGGGCAGGCACTGGCTGTGCTTTCCGAAGCGGCCGGGCAGGAAAAATACCAGGAAATGGTGTGGTATTATACCGCCATGATCCATTTCAGCCAAAGCAACTTCGGAATTGCCGAATCGGCCATTAAAAAGGCACTGGCGGTTAAACCCGAAGACGAGTCGTGCCGGATTCTGGCGGCTGCCATTTACCTGGGACTTTCGCAACCGGACAGGGCTGTCGTTCACTGGGATTACCTGCTGAAGGTGAACGAAAACAACCACAAAGTGCGAATCGACAAGGCGGTGGCGTTGCTGGCCAACGGACACAGAAAACAGGCGCTGGAAGAATTGAATGTGGTTATTTCAAAAGATGAAAAGAATACAAAAGCGTTGTTTTATAAAGCGTTGACGTTAGTGGAAATGAACGAAAATCTCAATGAAGCAAAAGAGATTTTAAATGCACTGAAAACCGGCAACCACCCGTTCAGGGAAAAGGCTGCGGGACTGTTGGAAAAGTTAGAAAGATAACTTTAAAAGGAAATGAAATGAAAGAATTACTGGATGGTTTACTGTTGTACGAGATAACCCTTCTTATACTCGGTGTAATCCTGTTTCTGATTCTCAGTATCGGATTGTTGTATTACATCATTAAAAAAGAACAAATTGCAAAGCTGCTTTTTTTCTTTTTTATTCCGATTGTTATGATTGGTTATCCGAGCATTACCCAGATTACCATATCGAACGATAAAATAGAATTGTCGAAGTTGCATAATAAGGTTATGGAAAACCCGGATGATTCTGTGGCAGTTCAGAAAATGGAGCAACTCACTGAAAAACTGGAAAAAAGGGCCTCCACAACCAAAGACCTGGTGCAGTTGAGCACATCGAATCTGATGCTGGGCAACAACGAAAAAGCGGAAACTCTGGCCGATAAAGCGCTTAGCAGAGAAAATACAAATGTGGAAGCACGTGATATAAAAAGATTGATAGCCGCTCAGGAGCGAATAACGGCTGAGCCGGTAGCAACTGAGACTATCCGGGAGAGGGAAGAAGCGCGTTTGGAAGCCACAACGCCGGCTCCCACTGCAACAATCGCAGAACCCCCGGTGGTGGAAGCGGTTCCCGAAACAAGGGAAAGTACGCAGGACTCGGTGGTGAACGCGCAAACGAAAGCCTTGCAGGATGTCAGGGTTACAAGCGATCTCACAAGGGTAAAATCGTATTTGATGCAACGGTCGTTAAACCGGGAGATTACACGGAGTGATTCGAACAAATAAAAAGGAATAAATTCAGTGAATAAATGAGCAATACCAAAGCGTTGCAGTTTCTGCGAAAAGTAATCCACGCCCGGCTCGAAACGGAGCTGAAAGGCAACAAAACAGCCGTTCCCGGTTTCAGTATGAACGGTTCGGTCAACGCTGAATTAATCCGGTTTATTCAGAAAAACAACCTTTCGGACGAGGAAACGGTTATTTTACTGCTGGCATTTATTCCCCACATCGATCCCGGTTTTTTCGGTTCGGTTATTTCCGCTTATCTTCCCAATGGGGGCGATTTCCCGGAGTTTGGCGGTGTGAAAGGCAAAAACCACCGGGGCATTTTGCCCACCGGCGAAACCGTTTTGTATGTGCTGGCCGGAATGGATGTGGAAAAACGCGCGGAGATTTCCCGCTTTTTTGAGGAAGACCACCTGTTCGCCCGCAAAAATGTGCTGTACCTCGAACGGCCCGGACACGGCGAGCCCAAAATGAGCGGACGGCTGATCCTCGACGAAGAGTACGTGGATTTGTTTGTTTCCGGGAAAATTTCCAAACCGCAGCTCAGCAGCGATTTCCCGGCGCAGCGGATTACCACCGAACTGGAGTGGGGCGACCTGGTGCTGCAGGAGAAAACCATGGCGGGAATCAAAGAGATTGAAACGTGGCTGAAATACAGCGACGAGTTGCTGAACGGCTGGCAGATGCACGGGAAAATTAAACCGGGGTTCCGGGTGCTGTTTCACGGTCCGCCCGGCACCGGCAAAACGCTCACCGCAAGCCTGCTGGGGAAATACACCGGCCGCGACGTGTTCCGCATCGATCTGTCGATGGTGGTGTCGAAGTACATCGGCGAAACGGAAAAGAACCTTTCGAAGCTGTTCGACAAGGCGGCCAACAAAGACTGGATTCTGTTTTTCGACGAGGCGGACTCGATTTTCGGTAAACGCACCACCGTCCGCGATGCCCACGACAAATATGCCAACCAGGAGGTTTCGTACCTGCTGCAGCGCATCGAGTCGCATGCGGGGCTGGTCATCCTGGCTTCGAACATGAAAGCGAACATCGATCCGTCGTTTACCCGCCGCTTCAATTCCATCATCGAGTTTGAAAACCCCGATACGGCCGAACGGGTGCAGCTCTGGAAAAATTATCTTCCCCCCGGCGTGGAACTGGAAAAAAGCATCAACCCGGAGGAGATCGCGCGGAAATACCACCTCACCGGCGCCAACATTGTAAACGTCATTCAGTATGCCGGCCTGCAAACCCTGGAAAAACGATCGCGGACCATCTCCGCCGCCGA
>CAZXHP010000263.1:0-4546 GCA_964639655.1 uncultured Mariniphaga sp. | reverse complement strand
TTGGTATTTTGAATTTTTCCTTCCGGATCACCATTTAAGGCTTTTTCATAAAGACTCTGGGTGAAGATCGGGTCTTTCCCGTCCATTTCAAGCGCCTTGTTATACCATTTTATAAAATCCGGCCCATCGAGGAATTCAGGGAAAAGGGTATTCTGATTGTACGAAACTTTCCCTGTGTAGGTGATTTTTGGTTCTTGTAACGTCCCACGTTTTGTTGTAACCAAAATTACTCCACCTGCACCCTGAACACCATAAACTGCAGCCGCAGAAGCATCTTTTAAAATGGATATTTTATCGATGTCGTTAGGGTCCAACTGATCAAAACTCCGTTGCACACCGTCCACAATCAAAGTGGCTGAACTATTTCCCAAAGTAGAAAGCCCCCGCACACGTATGGAGGAACCGTCAGCCCCTGGTTGCCCTGAAGTTTGCAGGGTAGTCAGGCCAGGTAATTTCCCCGCAAGCGTGGAAGTGATATTGCCTGAGGGAGCCTGTAACAGCTCCTTACTTTCTATCTGCGCTACAGAACCTGTAACACTCACTTTCTTCTGAGTTCCGTAACCTACCACAATGACTTCATCCAACTCTTCTGTGTCCTGCTCCATGGTAACATCCAGGTATGTTCTGCCATCGAGGGCAACCTCCTGTACGGAATACCCCACATAGGAAAAAACCAACGTGGCATCAGAGCCTGGCGCTGAAAGAGAAAATTCACCGTTCGTATCTGTAATGGTACCCTGATGCGTATCTTTTACCACTACATTTACCCCAATCAAAGTTTCTCCCGTTGAATCGACAACTTTTCCTCTTACATTGACTTGTGCAAACGCGACATTTGTCGGGAAAAGTAGTAGTACTAAAAACAGATTTCGTATAAATCTGCTGTTCCACATGAAAAATCGTTTTTTACATTCCATTTATTTACTTTTTTGATTTAAAAATTAATATAGTTTTTGATTTTTTGAGTTTTCTCCTTTTCTTTTCGGAAAACCGATCAATGATTATTTTCCTTCCGCTCTTCGGGTAATAAGATGAATGAGCCGGCGATATAATGCCTGGTCAGCGTCCTCTTCCGACCGGGATAATTTATAAAAAGCATCTCCTCCCTGATAATAGGCTACTTTCAGGGAATCGAAAACTCCGTTATTTTCATAAACATCCAAATAATCAGTCAATCGGTATCCCCATCCTTTGTTATTTTTCAAGACTCTGTCGTCAAATTCAACTTCCATATTCATCTGAAACTTGTCCGCTCTGTCGAAAGCTTCCTGCAAGCGGGAATACGGAATATTTTCATTAAAAAAATAGTTGGGCTGATAATAGGGTACATTAAACCCTAAATTTCTCCATTCAGAATAGCCGTCGGAGTTGAAATAGGGAATCCAATAGAAGTCGTATTCTTTTTCATAGAGGTAATCGGCTACGTCGGCTGCAAGATTCCTGCTGTTCGAAGCTTCTTCGGCAAGCCAGTAAAATCCAACCAGTTCAACATGTTCAAAATTGGCTTTTTGAAAAAGCTGTTCCGCATAATCGATATACCACTTGCAGGCATCAAGCCGGTCTTTTTTATTAAAAAACTGAAGAGACCGACCGTCCAATTGCCCCCAATCGGTTTGATTTGGAATGGGCTCGGGAACACTAATTACAATCTTTCTTTTTTTGTATTCCCCCTGTGTCCGGCCACTTTCCCTGACATCACCAAGTTGTTCGTTCAGTGCGTGTATGGCATTTCCTTTTGCAAAATAGTTTTCAAGCAAATGTTCCCACTCCACTTTACGTGCGGCTAAAGCCTGGTATCCCGAGGCAAAACCACGGCCCTGTCCGTTATGAATTTCCAAAAAAAGGAATCCGTCGAACAACCATTTTCCTTCCCCGTTTACCTCTGCGGAAACATAAGGAGCGAAATGCTCTTTATTCCACTTAATATTGCGATGCGCCCCACCGTCATAAATAAGTACCAGGTCATTCGGAACCTCGTGATAATGCTTCAATTCGCGTTCCGAGGGTTCTTCTTTAAAAATTATCTCCTCGTTATCACCGCTCAACTGGTTTGCGCATGAACATGCTATTATGCCGATCATGAAAGTTCCCCGTAAAATAAATGAAATGGATTTTTTTAGAAAGCTTCTCATTATACATAATTTTTATTTCAAACTAAAATTGATTTATCTTAGATTGCACTTATTTTGCTCCCCCTTGGGGAAACAAAAATTTCCAGAAATTCACATCTGAAATTTTTTTGAAAAAGCTGAATTATATCACCTTTTAAAGTAAATTTGTATTGCAATTACATTTATTGAGGCCTGTCTATGAGCTTGCAGGAGCCATAGGCAGGCTTTTTTTCCTTTACAATTCTATTTTTTTCATATTATTCGGTTTAAATTAATTTCTTTTCTATTCTACTATATAAGATTTTTTCTCCTCAATACCAGGGCTCCTGCCCCCTTTATGGCAGCATCGGTCCCTACCGAACTAAAGGTAAGTTCACAAGACTGAAGAAGCAAAGAAAGAGATGTGTGTATCATCCCCGATTTGATTGAATCAAACAAAATATCCTTTGCGGGAGCAAATTTTCCACCTATAATGATTACGCCCGGATTTAACAGGTTTATTATATTACCCAGCGCATTTCCGAGTTTAAAACCAATGTTATGGGTCAGCGAAATAGATAAAGCATCACCTTCCCTGGCTGCTTTTAAAATTTTTTTAAAGCCCACTTCTTTGTTTTTTTCATTTAATGTCAATAACGAAGATTCGCCGGCCTCGATGTGTTCTTTAAAATTTTCTTCTAACGCATGGCCCGAAACTTCGGTTCCCAAACATCCTCGTTTCCCACACAGGCACAATTTGCCGGATTTCACAATTTGCATGTGCCCGAATTCGCCGGCAAACCCATCATCACCAGCTACAATTTCTCCGTTTGTGATCATAGCCAACCCTAATCCCTGGCTTAAATTAACCACAAAAGCATTTTTTACCTTTCGGGCTTTCCCAAAAACCTGCTCTGCCAGGCCGATTAAATGCGTGTCGTTATCGAGATAAGCAGGAAACTGAAACCTTTTTTCAAAATATTCGACCAGCGGGTTTTCCAGGAAGTTAAAATAGTTGTACGAGGTTCCGGTTTTGGAACTTATCCGTCCGGTAATACCGACACCCATACCTAAAATTTTGCTTTTTTCAATCCCTGACTGCAGTATTGCATTTTTTATATGAGAAGAAACCGTTTCCAGGCACTCAGGGGTATTTTCCAATATAAAATCCTCAAATTCGGAAGAATACACTTCTTCCATTGCAAGATTGTACACTGAAATGGAAAGGCCTTTTAATAAAACAATGACTCCAATTGAATAAGCATAGTTTTTATCGACCTTATACAAAGACGGACGTCTTCCGTTTTCTGTCTCTTTTTTCCCTGACTCAACAATTACTTTCCCTTCTATAAGCTCATTTATCAGCCTTGTTCCGGTAGGAACACTCAATCTCACCTTTTTGCATAATTCGGGGATAGTAAGGGCTTGATCGGCTTTGTTAAGAATTGAAATAATCTTTCTTTTCTGGGCATGTTGCCTGCCTTTATTACTCACATCTTCAATATTTTTTAAGAATATGTCCATGAAAGACTATTTTATAATAATTGTTAATTGTAAGTTGCAAGTTTATATTTTTTTTTATTAACATCAAATGATTTTATCAAATTTATTTTTTTATTTTAAGTTTTTCGAAGCAGAGAAGTATAATGCGTTTATTTGAAATCCCTCGATGGGAAAAGCTCGCCCTGCACCGCTTTGGTATTGTTGGTTTTTCCGTTTCCGGTGACTTTTTTATTTTTTTTGGTGGAATTTACCGGTTTACTCATAGAGCCAGGATTGCGTCCTTCCATTTCAATATCCATCAGTTTGTTCAGGTTAAAACATGAATTGACAACCACATGAATAACCTCGCCTTCAATCTGCAGTTTCCCCGCAACCATAAGCAGTCGTGATTGCAAAATCACTTTTCGGAATTTTTCAAAAGTTTTGGCCCAAACCACAAGGTTCGCAAAACCGGTTTCGTCTTCTATCGTAATGAACAATACTCCTTTGGCTGTACCGGGACGTTGCCGCACGGTTATCAGGCCGCAAACTTTAACGGGCTGGCCGTTTTTCATTTTACTCAATGCTGAAGTCGGTGTAACCCGCAACTGGTTCAGTTTCCCGCGAAGAAAACTCACCGGGTGGGCTTTTAGTGAGAGTGCAGTGCTGGCATAGTCCTGTATTACATGTTCTCCGGGGGTTATAACAGGCAGTTCGGTAAATTTTTCGGTTGCACTTTGTGAGGGAGTTCCGGTGAATATGCCGGTGGGGTGGTCATAAAGGGCAGAAACTTCCCACAAAGCCTGTCTGCGGTCAAGGCCAATCGAGCGAAACGCATCGGCATCGGCAAGTTTTTCGAGTGCGGAAGGCGGAACACCAACATCGGGTAATTCATTAATATTTTGATAGGATTTGGTTCTGCCGGCTACAAGTATCTGCATATCGTCCTCGCGAAGGCCCTTCACCTGCCGGAA
>CAZXHP010000262.1:0-4575 GCA_964639655.1 uncultured Mariniphaga sp. | reverse complement strand
AAACCTTTTCCAAAGTTCCAAACTTTGGAAAGCAGGGAAGTCTTCTTCATTTCGCAACCTATTCTTCCACTCCAAACTTATACACGCAAACCGAATAATATTCTTCTCCGGGTTTCAGAATGGTTGACGGAAAATCAGGCTGGTTGGGACTGTCGGGAAAGTGCTGGGTCTCGAGGCAGAATGAAGTGCGGAATTCATACGGTTTGCCGTATTTCCCGGTGTCGCTGCCGTCAAGAAAATTGCCGCCGTAAAACTGCAAACCCGGTTCGTTGGTATAAACTTCCATCGTTCGGCCTGAAATAGGCTCCAATACCCTGGCTGCAAAATTAAGTCCGCTTTCAGCCGGAACCAGCACCCAGCTATGGTCGTATCCCAACCCGTATTTCAGTTGTTCAAAATCAGCATCCACCCGTTCGCCAATAGCTGTTGGCGCCCTGAAATCCATGGGCGTGCCCTCAACCGGTAAAATCTCTCCGGTAGGAATCAAACCTTCATCAACCGGTGTATAAAAATCGGCATTAATTTGCAACAAATGATCGTTGACGGTTCCGTTTCCGTCGCCTTTCAGGTTAAAAAAGGAGTGGTGAGTAAGGTTCACCGGCGTGGACCGGTCGGTGGCAGCCCAATATTCAATTTTCAACTCGTTTTCATCAGTGAGTTGATACTGCACTTTAACATCGAGATTTCCCGGATAACCCTCTTCCATGTGCGGAGAGGTGTAAGTCAGCACCAGTGTTTGGGCATCGGTCTGACCGGCATCCCAAACCACATCGTTAAAACCTTTGGTACCACCGTGCAAATGGTTTTCACCATTGTTCTGCACCAGCGAATAAACCGTGTCGTTTAGCGTAAACTCTCCTTTGGCAATGCGGTTTCCATAGCGGCCAATCAGCGCGCCGTAATAAATCTCGTTCGAATTCAGGTAACCATCGAGCGTATTGTACCCGGTAACGATATCGTCAAAATTACCGTTTTTGTCGGGCACCCACAGGCTGACTACACGGCCGCCAAAGTTGGTAATCTGGGCCGCCACACCGTTTGTATTTTTTAAGGTGTAGAGATTCACTTCTTTGCCATCTAACTTTCCTGAAAAAGTATTTTCATCAATCAGATCAGGTTGTTGGGGTTGCTGCGAACAGCCAAACAGGGCAATTATCGCCAAAAACAGAATTGGTTTTCTCATTTTCATTATTTTTGTTTTTTATGAATGATGCCGCTAATTTACGGGTTAATTTTTCAGATAAAAAACAATTTTCCCGATGAAACCGAAAGTAATATAAAAAAGATAAATCATGCGAAAACTTCACACCTTCCCGGTTTTTTCCCTTTTCCTTTTAATGCTTCTGGCCGGTTGCCGGCAACAACCCGAAACACCCCGACCACCCAATATTCTGTTTGCCATTGCCGACGATGCTTCGTGGAAACATTTCGGTGCTTATGGCTGCGACTGGGTAAAAACCCCGGCTTTCGACCGCGTGGCCAGCGAAGGGATTCTGTTTACCCGCGCCTACACACCCAATGCCAAGTGCGCCCCTTCGCGGGCCTGTATTTTAACCGGCCGCAACAGCTGGCAACTGGAAGAAGCCGCCAACCACTCGCCGCTTTTCCCTTCAAAATTTAAAACCTATGCCGAAATCCTTGGTGAAAACGGGTACTGGGTGGGCAGCACCGCCAAAGGCTGGGCTCCGGGTGATCCCGGTGAAATCGACGGGAAAAAACGCGAACTCACCGGGCCTAAATTCGATGCGTTCAAAACCGAACCACCGGCAAAATACATCTCCAATAACGATTATGCACGAAACTTCGAGGCTTTCCTCGAAGCGCGGCCCGAAGGACAGCCATTCTGTTTCTGGTACGGCAGTACCGAACCGCACCGGGCCTACGAATTTGAAGCCGGAATAAAATACGGAGGGAAAAGCACCGGTGAAATCGACGAGGTCCCCACGTTTTGGCCCGATGTGGATACCATCCGCACCGACATGCTCGACTACGCTTTCGAAATTGAATACTTCGATTTACATCTGCAGCGCATGTTGCAAAAGCTGGAAGAACTGGGCGAACTGGAAAACACGCTGGTCATTGTAACTGCCGACAACGGTATGCCGTTCCCGCGCATTAAAGGCCAGGTGTATGAATATTCCAACCACCTGCCGCTGGCGGTGATGTGGCCAAACGGCATCAAAAATCCGGGACGGGTAGTGCATGATTTTGTGAATTTTATCGATTTTACACCCACCTACCTCGAACTGGCCGGACTGACTGCGGAAGAAGCAGGTATGCAGCCGGTTACCGGAAAAAGTTTAACTGATATTTTCTTTGCAGAAAAGGATGGGAAAGTGGTTCCTGACCGCGACCATGTTCTGGTTGGAAAAGAGCGCCACGACGTTGGAAGGCCTGACGATCAGGGTTATCCGGTGCGGGGAATTTTTAAAGACGAGTACCTTTACCTGCGCAATTTTGAACCCGAACGCTGGCCCAAAGGGAATCCCGAAACCGGATACCTCAACTGCGACGGCAGCCCTACCAAAACCTATATTCTGAATACCCGCCGCAATAAAGGCATCATGGAATACTGGCAGCTCAATTTTGGGAAACGGGTGGCTGAAGAAATGTACAATGTGGTTGAAGATCCGTTTTGCATGAATAACCTGGCGCTTGATGAAACGTATGCCGAACTGAAAAACGAACTAAGCGCCGAAATGACACAAAAACTCACACAACAGGAAGACCCGCGCATTTTGGGCAACGGAGACATTTTCGACAATTATCCGTACCAGGGTGCTGTTCAGAATTATTACAACCGGTATATAGCGGGTGAAAAAGTACCGGCGAACTGGGTAAATGAAACTGATTACGATGCCGATTTGATGGAGTAAAATCGCACAAAACTATTTTGGAGGAATGAAACTTCAGCTTTTGCCTTTTTACAACGACGGAATTTTGGAAGCCGGTTGCGACGAAGCGGGACGCGGATGTTTGGCCGGTCCGGTGGTAGCAGCAGCCGTAATTTTGCCTCCCGGTTTTGACTACGGAATACTGAACGACTCCAAAAAACTTTCGGAAAAACAGCGGAAAGAACTTCGGCCGGTTATTGAAAAAAACGCACTGGCCTGGGCCGTGGAAATGGTTTCCAACGAGGAAATCGACAAGGTGAATATTCTGAATGCCTCGTTCCTCGCCATGAACCGGGCGGTGCAAAAGCTAAAAGTGAAACCGGAGCACCTGCTCATTGACGGAAACCGGTTCCGGCCGCAAACCGAAATTCCGTTTACCTGCATGGTAAAAGGCGACGGGCGGTTTTACTCCATTGCAGCGGCATCGGTGCTGGCCAAAACCTGGCGCGACGAATTTATGGAAAAAATCCATCATGAATTTCCGCAGTTCGACTGGAAAAAAAACAAAGGTTACCCTACCCGCAAACACCGCGAAGCCATTGCAAATTATGGCATTACCCAATACCACCGTTTGTCGTTCAGGTTGCTGAACGAACAGTTAAAACTGAATTTCTGAACGTTTTTTCTTAACTTGAGGCCATGAAGTATCTGGGTTACATCGCATTCTTTTTTATTCCTTTTTTGCTTGCGGGGCAAAACGATACGGTTTTTTACTTCGGGCCGAACGGAAAAATGAACCCGGAGGAAAACCCGGTTTTGAAAAAAGAGATAAAATACCGGGGGAAAAACCGGATTCGGGTGTCCACTAAAAAGCAAAACGACAACGGTACATGGACTGTTCTTTTTACCGAGCGCATCGTTAAAAAAACACCCGCCCTTTTTCACATTCGAATAAAAGGTCGGGAATTTTCGGAGCGCATCGAACGCCGTTTTGAGCCTCAACCCGACGGGACTTTTAAATTTACCGATCTGCAAAACGACCAGGTAAAGCGCACAGGCTGCACCCTGTCGAAAATCCCGCTCATTTTCCATGGCGAAGTCACCGAATATTACGCCAACGGAAACAAAAAATCGGTTTCAGTTTATAAAAACAACGAGCTGATTTCAAACCAAAACCGGGAAGAAAATGGAGAAAAATACATCGACAATATTTTTTACTCGGTGGAACGGGAGCCCCGGTTTTTAAGAGGAACAAAGGCACTGCACGACCATGTTTTGAAAACATTCAGGGAGTCGGGAATCGATCTTTCGCAAATGGAAGGCCGGCTGGTGGTGGGTTTTGTGGTGATGGAAAACGGAACAATCGACGGCATTCGCATCGAACGGGGGCTGGGACTCGATGTGAACAATCTGGCACTTACTGCTCTTTATACTTTACAAGGCGAATGGCAACCTGCTTTGCTCGATGGAAAAAATGTGCGGTTTTATCAGCTTTTTCCCATCAACTTCATTTACAGGGAATTTGATTTCGACTACCTGGAAATGAGAGGAAGCATGTTGTACTGGGAAATTAATTAACACATATTGGCGGATTTTTAATAAGCTTTGGTTATCAGACTTCGACTACGCTCAGTCTGACTGTCACAGTGAGCGTAGTCGAACTGACATTCAATAAATTATGGATTAATACCGCCAACGTAAAAAATAACAATGTTAAAATGAAAGTAGCTTTTTTTAGTTC